>JBFRWQ010000549.1:0-3639 GCA_051439665.1 Microcystaceae cyanobacterium
TGGTGTTGGTGCCGTCGTTAGCGGGGGTTATGGGTTGGGAGTTAGCAGGAGTTGGGGCTAATGTGCCTAATATTAAACTCAGAGCTGTTATACTATAGGATTTTAATCTATTAGCTTTCATAAAAAACTTTTGTAGTTGTAGTATTGATTCTAGGAGTTACGCAAAGAAACCCGGTTTCTAGGATAAATCCTTGTTTTGAGCAATATACGTCTACGAGAAACCGGGTTTCTGGGTTCTCATGGCTTTAGTCCTGTAATACCTAAAAATGCTAAAATCTTTATTTGTTAATAATTTTATCAGGACTTAGGCATTTGGAACGAGTTTTCGGCATTTGAGATTGCTATCCTGACGGACTGCTCCGCAAACGCTGTCGCTCGCAATGACACATTTACGTTATTCTGCATAAGTCCTATTTATATTTAATCAGCAAGCCCTAAGTAGAAGAAATAGCAAAATGAAACAAGCTGAATTATTAAATTGGTTACGGAAATATCGCTTGGAATTAGTACGGTATGGAGTAAAGTCTATAGCCATTTTTGGTTCTGTGGCCCGGGATGAAGCAACACCAACAAGTGATATTGATTTGTTGGTAGAATTTGACGGGGTGGTAACATTCGATCGCTATATGGATCTTAAATTTTATCTGGAGGACAATTTGGGGCGAAGAGTAGATTTAGTGAGTGCTAAGATGTTGAAACCTCAAATCCGCGAAACTGTCTTAAGGGAGGCGATCAATGTCTCGTAGTTTACGATTGTATTTTGACGATATTCTCATAGCAGGCGAAAAGGTGATACGCTACACTATGGGAATGAATTTTACTGAATTTGTAGCAGATGAGCGTACATTTGATGCAGTTGTGCGGAATTTGCAGATTATTGGAGAGGCGGTTAAACAGATTCCATTAGAGATGCGATCTCGCTATCCACAAGTGGAATGGCGCAAAATTGCAGGTTTAAGAGATGTATTGGCTCATAGTTATTTTAGTTTGGAGAATGAGACAATTTGGGATGTGGTACAAACTAAAATTCCGTACTTACTCAATGAGGTTCGCTCAATTGTTAATCAAGAGTTTGGTTAAGTAAAACATAGTAAGGGAGAAAATAGCTAATTAAGAATATTTAATTTATTATCCCAACATAATATTATAAAACCAAATCAACCTAATAAAACAAACATAAAATTAACATGACAATCAAAAAAATCACCCTCGCTGCTATATCCAGTGGCTATACAGCTAAATATTTTGGAGGAGGAAGTCCCAAAGCCCAAATCTCTATTGATGGCCAAGAAATCGACTTCGGCAACTACAGTCGGGGCATAAACGTGGCCGTATTCGACGAAACCACAGGTAAACCACTATTTTGTAACAGCTTTGATACTCCCATCGGCAACAGCGACATATTTGCTGATTTCATCAATAGTCTGCCAGAAGGAAAGATAGTCGCTCTAGCAATCAAAGGGGATGCCGTATCCAATCCCCTAACAGATAAAGCTAAAGCTGCCTTTAAAACCATAGGCAGCGCTGAAATAGACAACCTGAAAACTGGCCTATCTTATACTCTTATTGGTATCAAAGGCAATAAACCAGGTACTGCCCATGAATCCATGTTTTTGTTAGAAACCAGCAGTAGCTATACTCAAGAAGTAGAGTTAGTAAAAGACTTAGGAACTTTTACAGTAGAAGCTATATCCAAACCATCAACATTGACAGCGACACCATACTATATCCCCCAAGGTGGAGAAGCACAAATTCACTTCAATGGCAAGATTCTTGCTATAGAAGGAGGATATAAGTCAGGTTGGAATTTGATAGTATTAGATGGTAAAAACGGGGAAGTGAAAACTTCTGGTAGTTTTAATCCAAGCATTCCAGAGGAAGTAGATAGATTTGTTGAAACTCTCGAAGAGTTGCAAGCAGGAGAAATAGTCGCCATAGCTACCAAAGATTATGCAGGTACGCAAGTAGAAGAGAAAATCCAAAAAGCTTGTTCGTCAATTGGTTCGACAATGGTAAGTAATTTACAATATGGAGGTAGTTGGGCGATCGTTGGTTCTCAAGGAGCCAAACCAGGACAAGCAGTAGAAAACTTAGATAACTGTAGTCTTTACTGCCCCCAGTATGGAGCTGAGGGAATCAATGTCAAATATTGGGCGCAGCAAACAGCTCCTTTTTTGAACAAAAAGTTACAGCCAAAACAGAAACTTTCACAGAATCGTGCTAGTGAATATTTTGCTTGTAAGCAAGCTGTAGGTATTGATGGTGATTATGCGCTGGTTGGGGATGATGGCAAAGGTATTGCTCATATCTACCATTGGCAAGATGGTAAGTGGAGGTTAAAACAACGCCTCAAACCTCAAGGCCAGCGATTGGCTGGGTATGGCCATTCTTTAGATATCAGTGGTAATTTTGCAATAGTCGGCCAATATTCTGCTACTGCTTTTGACAAAAATAATGCGGGTGCAGCTCACATTTATGAATTGCAAGATGGTAAGTGGCAACACAAACAAATACTACAACCATCCGACTTAAAAGGAAGGGACAATTTTAGCATATCTGTAGCAATTGATCATAAAATGGCGATCGTTGGAGCTTGTATGGCTGATGCTCCTGGTAAAGACTATTGTGGTGCTGCCTATATTTTCCAATTGGAAGGTGGCAAGTGGGTACAAAAAGGTCAAAAATTGCAACCAGACGATTTGGGTGCTGGTAATTGGTTTGGTCACTCAGTGGCTATTGAGGGCAATGTAGCAATAGTGGGAGCTTATTTGGCGGATGCACCAGGCAAACAAAATTGTGGTGCAGCTTACATTTTCCACTTAGAAAATGGTAAGTGGCAGCAACAGCAACTTCAACCCCCAGACTTAGGATCTGGCGATAATTTTGGCTGGTCGTTAGCTGTTAGTGGTCATCGGGCAATTGTGGGGGCACATCTTGCTGATGTATCAAGAAAGGTAGATACGGGTGTAGCCTATATTTATGAATTACACAACGGTACATGGTATTTATGTCAGAAGATTCAACCTACTGACCAAAATCAATATGATTGTTTTGGCAGTTCTGTAGCTATCAAGGGCAACGTAGCAGTTGTGGGAGCATCTCAGGCTAGTATTAAAGGCAAATGGGATTATGGTGCTGTCTATGTGTTTCAGTTGGAAAATGGTAAATGGGAACAAAAACAGAAGTTGCAACCTTCAGACTTGCCAAAAGATGGTCGATGGGGTTATGGTAGTTCCTTTGATGGTAATAGAGCGATTATCAGTGGTAATGGTGATTTGTTGAACTCTAAAACAGGTTTTGCCTATATTTGTGATTTAATTGGGGAGTCTTCAAGAACTACATTGAAGAATTTAGAATTTAGAATTTAGAAATTAGAATTACCAAAATAATTGGGTCTAAAGCCCCGCCTTTTAAGGCGAAATGTTTTTGTAGCGGGGCTTTATGAAGTCAGAAGTCAGAAGTTTGAAGTCAGAAGTATGTTAGGGACCCATGACCCAGGAAAGTCAGAAGTATCTTTTGTAATGGGAGATTGAGAAAAAGCCACTCATTGAAGACCGCTCAAATAAAATTTATAGCGGGGGTCTTAAATGAGAAAAATAATTTCTGAACCTTCTGACGCGGGTTAACTCTCCTTATCTA
>JBFRWQ010000550.1:0-2856 GCA_051439665.1 Microcystaceae cyanobacterium
CAGTCCCTAAGCGATATTTTTTTGACCAATCTGTCTAAATCATATCGTAAACAAGCGCAGACGTGGATTAATCCCGTCGGAGCTTAACGTTTGGAATCCACGCGTTTTTAAACCGTGGAGATGTCAAAAGAATGGTGAGGATCATGATTTGATGGGCAAAGCCCATCCTACTTTCTTCAGCAATTATTTCTGTTTTTTGTGTATTAGTTAATAGTTTCATGTTCAAGTTTTTTGATGCTCAATAAATTAATCTAAAAATAGATTGTAATAGTTGTGTTTTTGTCATTGTTTAATTCAAAAGAGGTGTTACCCAAAACACCTCTCTTATAATTATTTAATAATAATTCCCGACTTTACGATGATGTATCGCCGTTAAACCATCAGGGTTAGAGACTCGGCCACTCGTCACCTTACTGTAAATAATCCAATGATCGCTACAATCCATACGACTCATCACTTCACATTCTAAATAGGCTAACGCATCTACTAGAATAGGTGAGCCATTAGTAGCGCTTTGGGTGTTAACCCCTTCAAAGCGATCAGCCCCTGGGGGAAATCGTTTGAGAAAATGCTTCATTAAGCCTTGATATTTCCCTTCTTCTAGGATATTCAAGACAAAAGTATCTCCTACCTGTAATAAGGATTCAATTGCCCGATCTTTGGCCACTGCAACCGTAAAACCGGGGGGATCAAAACTGGCTTGTGTCACCCAACTAGCTAACATTGCCCCGTTGACATGACTTTTAGTCGCAGTTAAAATGTACAATCCCCCACTAATACGCCCAATCGCTTGATCTAAATCGCTATCAAGGGATTTTCGTTGTTTAATCTTTTTCGACTGGGTTAATGCTTGTCCTAAGTCCGTCCCTGACTCTTCACATTGCTGATAGATTGCCTCATCAGGGGTATCTTTAACCCGTATGGAGGTAAAAGCTTTACGGAGGCCAATCTCCCGTAATTTGGTGACTAGGGGATCAATAGGTTCATCATCCCCACCATAGGACTCAAATAAGCCAAAATATTGCTTACTATTGACCGCAGCAAGGATTGTTCCTAAATTAGTCGTCACTTCTTTATGGTATTCTCCCGATAAAGGTGGCATTCCTAACACAATACCACTAGCACGGTTAACCATTTCCTGAACCTCTTGGGGATCAACTGATTTAAGATCAACCATTTCCACTGCTACCCCAGTCTTTGTAATCCCTTTTGCTAGGGCTTGAGATAGGCGATCGCTATAACCATAATCAGAGACATAAAAGACAATGACGTTAGTTTCTCCTTTGCTTTGGGCTAAACTCCAGCTACGATAGCGCTCTAATAGTTCTTTGACGTTATGATACAGTAAAGGACCATGACCATTGGCCACAGTGATAATTTCCCCTAATTTATCCATCCGTTTCATCGCACCAATCACAGATCGAGCATTGGGTCCCATCAAACATTCATAGTAGAAGTGATAATCTGCTTCAATCTCTGATAATTGTTCATCATAAAGGCGATCAGAACAATAGTGCATCCCAAACACATCGCAGGTGAAGAGGGTGCTAGTTTTTGAGTCGTAGGTTAAGATTGTGTCTGGCCAGTGAAGATTGGGCGCACTGACAAATTCAAGAATATGACCCTTACCTAAGTCTAGGGTATCGCCACTTTTAACTAAGATCCGTTCAAAGGGTTGATGAACAAAGTTTTCTAAGAATTGAATGGCTACTTTTGACCCCACAACAGTGATGTGGGGCGCTAGTTTGAGTATATCTTTGGTTAAGCCACTGTGATCGGGTTCAGTATGGCTAACTACTAAATAATCAATAGTTTGAGGATCAATTAATCCGTTTAAGGTATCTAAGTATAGCTGACGGAATTTTTCATGGGAACTATCGACAAGGGCAACTTTATCCCCTTCAATGAGGTAAGAATTATAAGTTGTCCCGTTTTGTAAGCCAAATTCGATGTCAAATCTATCTCTATCCCAGTCTAGGGAACGAATAGCCGTTGTTTCTTCGCCAATCTTGGCGGTTTGCATGGTTAAACGTTTTTCTGTCTTGATCGGAGTGGCAACCATTCTGATCTCTCCTAACAATGAATTTTTATTATTGCTCCTTATTGTGACATGGGTGGAAAGATTTTAAGTCAAATCTAAAAAGCTATTGGAAATTGCCCTCGTCGAGATCAGAAAAAATATCTTCAATGTCACGCGCACCATGAAGAACTCGGATCACTTCAATTCCTTTTTCGATTCTACAGATGTATAGTGATAGAACTTTCAGCTAAGTTTCACTCAGGGGTGGGTGATTATGCGATCGCATCTTAGAGGGTTATTAGTACATTCGTGAAATACACCGATTTTGTACGACAGCATTTTTATATAATATCCAAGGAGATGACAAGGGCTTGAGTTCCTTTCTACCGCTTATAACAATAACCAACTGAGTAACACCAGTAATTAGTACACTGTTCCTTAGTAACATGACCTCTAGGACATTTCCACCCTTGAACAGTCAGTAGATGGAAAACTTTTTGTGCAATAGTGCTAATGATTAATGTTCTTGTTTTCTCGGTTTCTTCATCTGCTAAGAGCAGTTCTTTTAACTTGATACTAACATCTGGACGTTGGACAAAATAAGTGGGTAACGGAGGTGCTTGATTTCGATAATAAGAAATATTCATGGGCAGAAGTGTTAACGAATTACCAACTACAAAAAAAAGTCTGCCCAAAGGCAAACTTAATAAATGAAGCAAAATAGAGCAACAAATGATCTAGTTATTCGTTACCGAAAATCTGTTGTTTAACTGCTTCAATTTCGGTCACTAATTCTTCCCGCTGCGATGCTTTCCACAGGTAACGATAGACAAACC
>JBFRWQ010000551.1:0-2554 GCA_051439665.1 Microcystaceae cyanobacterium
CCCTCGAAGCTCCTCCTAAAACCCGTCGCATCGTTTTTCCCTTCACTGCTATCGTTGGCCAAGAAGAAATGAAATTGGCTTTAATTCTCAACGACATTGACCCTAAAATTGGTGGGGTAATGATTATGGGGGATAGAGGAACAGGGAAATCTACAACAATTCGTGCCTTAGCCGATTTGCTCCCAGAAATAGAGGTTGTTGCTAATGATCCCTTTAATTCTCACCCCACAGATCCCGATTTAATGGGGGATCACGTTCGTCAACAAGTGGAATCTCAACTTTCTCCAGAAACTACCCACCAAAAGGTAATTATGGTGGACTTACCTCTCGGCGCAACAGAAGACCGAGTTTGCGGCACAATTGATATTGAAAAAGCGCTTTCAGAAGGGGTAAAAGCATTTGAACCAGGATTATTAGCCAAAGCAAACCGAGGAATCTTATATGTGGATGAGGTAAATCTTCTCGATGATCACCTTGTTGATGTCTTACTCGACTCAGCAGCCAGTGGCTGGAATACAGTAGAACGAGAAGGAATTTCTATTCGTCATCCCGCCCGATTCGTTCTGGTTGGTTCAGGAAACCCCGAAGAAGGAGAATTACGCCCCCAATTGTTAGATCGCTTTGGAATGCACGCTGAAATTCGCACGGTTAAAGAACCAGACTTGCGGGTTAAAATTGTAGAACAACGCACAGAATTTGATCAGAATCCTCCCACATTTTGTACTAATTATCAGCAGCAACAAGATGATTTACAAGCGTGCATTGTCAGCGCTCAAGAACGTCTGTCTCAGGTTAATTTAGACTATGATCTACGGGTTAATATTTCTGAGGTTTGCTCAGAATTGGATGTGGATGGGCTGCGAGGTGATATTGTTACCAATCGTGCTGCTAAAGCGTTAGCTGCGTTTGAAGGTCGCACAGAAGTCACGGTTGATGATATTCGTCGGGTTATTACCCTCTGTCTGCGTCATCGTCTGCGTAAAGATCCCCTAGAATCGATTGATTCTGGGTATAAGGTACAAAAAGCCTTTAGCCGAGTTTTTGGGGTTGAATTAGAGGAAAATTAAGCTATTCTTTTTCTTCTGAGTCTGGGGAATTTTCTTCTTGGGAATCTTCCTCAGTCTCCTCCCAAGGAGAATCATAGCGATTCCACGGTAAAATAGGCTTATTAGGCAATTTATCTGTTAAAACCGTAATATTATCGGAATCAGGTTGAGGTAAATCCGAAGGGACTTCTTCTTCTTCTACAGAAGGGGAAGATACCTTGGTTTCCTTATCGTCTCCTGCGTGATGCTCAACTGATTCAGAGGAAACTAAGGTGTGTTTTCTGGGGGGAATGGGGTAGGTAGAAGAAGAAATCATCATTAAAATGCTCTATGCTTTAAAAAATTGCAGCAAAGTAGGATGCAATGATATGAAACATTATAACAAAAGCGATCATCCAAGTAACGTAAGCGGCATAACGTAACGATTGGGAAACGTCATCAATACGCTGTTTATTAGATTGATAAGTCGCCACTTGATTAACAATCATCTTTAAGCGATAGTCTTCTGGGGCTAATAAAAGATAGCGCTCTAAAAATTTATTATCCTCTAAGTTGGGACTAACGGCTACCTGTCGGGGCAAAAAAGCATTGATCAAAAGGGTAAAATTAATTAAAAATCCGATTATTTCTGCAAAACTAAAGAGACTAGGCTGCATCACTAACCGAGATAAGGTTAAACTGGTTAGTAAAGCCCCATTGACCACAAAAAGAATATTAAGCTTAGTAGTTAGAGAGTAACTTTGCTGCCGTTGTTGTTCGATGATTGAGCGAACATCTTGAGCAGCTAATCGGATTGTCTTAGAATCAAAAGCATTAGAAGGGTTATTTTCTGCTGCTTTTTCGCTTTTATCAATATTTTCTACAGGCGCTCCGTTTTTAGGTATGGTGAGGGAAGGTAGTAGAGTATGAGGGTTAGCAGAGGTCATCATCATCGGCGGTAGGCATTCCCTGAGAAAAACCAAAATAGTGGTTAGATAGCTAAACGCAGCAATGTTGAAGGAAGAATGAAGAATGAGAACCCTTGCTCTAAACAGGATTGGGGGTTTCCCATCTGGCAAATACCGATAAGTGCGTAGGGCTATATTCCTAGCATACCCAGTTTTTAACATTAATTAACACTTTTTAATGTAAAGAAATGTCAATTTTATTTAACGAATCTCATTTCTTAAGCCACTTAACCCTGCATAAGCAATACCAATGGCATCCACACTATCATCAATGGGTAACGTTTCTAAATCAAAAAGCATTTGTAACATTTCGCCCACTTCCTTCTTGTCAGCTTTACCATTTCCGAGATGGGCTTTCCAACTAGCTTGATGAAGGAAAATGGGATCTAGTTTTAGTGTTCGATAAATGACCAAATTGATCACACCAACGGCTTGGATAACGCCCCCTGCTGCTTTGATTTCACGACTAAAAAAAGGCATTTCCATTGCGATCGCATTTGGGTTAAATTCCCCAATCAATTCGATCATATCTTGTTCTATTTCTAGTAAACGGCGGGGAGT
>JBFRWQ010000552.1:0-3744 GCA_051439665.1 Microcystaceae cyanobacterium
GTGCGGCTAACATTAATTTTACTTGGCGCTCTCCTAGCATTTTGGCAGTTATCTCGCCAATACCGCTACTAGCACCAGTGATGATCGCCACTTTGTTGGTAAATGGTTCCATATTACTTTCTTGGCTTAGTTATCAAGTTGATCATAACCTAGTTGGGGGTAGTTTGCAGCTATAGTGCTACGCACTCATGCGCTTGGGCAGGAGTAAGCTGTGACTGTATGGAAACTTGTTCTTTCTATGGTTAAGGAACTTGAGAGACTAAGCGATCATGAGCATCGGTTCATGAAAATAATAACAGATTATATTTACCTGTCACACACCAATAAGTTACGGTCATAAATGACAATCTTAACCCCGATGACCCGTTACAATATAGGCAACCCTCTGCCCTATATTTGTTGCATGGTCAGCCATACGTTCCAAATGGCGAATAATCAGCGCTAGTAGAATCATGGGTTCAATAATCCCTGGTATATCCCGTTGATGGGCAATAACATCGTAAAGATAGTCATGTAAATCATCAACCGTATCATCGAGTTTTTTAACCCGTCTTCCTTCTTCTGCATCTAAATCAGCTAAAGCAACTAAACTGGTAGCTAACATCATTTGAGCATGACGAGACATGATTTCTATCTCTTTTAAGCAAGAATGGGGAGAATAAGCAAATAATTTAAGAGCAATTTCCGACAAGTCTTTAGCATAATCTCCGATTCGTTCTAAATCTCGAACTAGCTGCATAAAAGCGCTCAGTAATCGCAAATCTTGAGCAACTGGCGCTTGTAAAGTCATTAAGGTAGCGCATTCTAGTTCAATTTGGCGGTAATAGCGGTCAATATCCCGATCCATTGCTTTAATTTTAGGGATGACCTCTAAATTCCTTTCAAATAAGGATTGATGGCTCAGGCGAAAGGATTCTTCTACCAATGTTCCCATTCTTAGCACATCTTGCTCTAAGCGCCGTAAAGAGCGCTCAAAGTAACTTCGTTCGGTAAATCTACTACTAGCAGAAAGATTCACGGTTAAATCTCAAAAGATAATTTAATCAAAAATGATAAGCTAATCTGCTGATTACTTAATCCATCTATCATGATTCCCATAGCGGTAAAATACCGAGTCTCTGATTTGAGAAAATGAGAGATAGTTAAAAAAGCCATTAAGCAGTGACAGCTTATTTTTATTTTTTCAATTGTAACCAAATATTTTTTCAATCGAAATTAACGTTCAGTTAAGGTCTCTGTTCTAGGAACATAGAGATCGCTAATATAGTAGCACAGGCATCTTGCCTGTCATCCCAAATTCGGTTTACATACCCCAGTTATCAGGTTTGCTGGTTTTAATGATTCCCCCTCTTTACCTATAACTGATACCAAATCCGAGGTTAGTACCCCCTTTAAGTATAAGGTGAGGCAGGAGGCAGAGGGCAGGAGGCAGGAGCATTTGACTCAAAAATATAAAAAGGGGGTTTAAGGTGCGGATTTGGTATGAGTTTTATAAGTCGGATTTGATCTGACAAGCTAGAAGCTTGCACTACAGTTATTATTCTTGTGGTAACTTTTTAACTTTCTCTAAGAATTCTTCAGTCAATTTCAAAAAGGCTTTTGAGCCATTAGAATTAGGCATGGCCGTGATCACAGGTTCAAATAAATCTACTGCTTTGGCAACATTAATATCCATCGGAACCGAGGTCTTAAATAAACGCTCTGGCGAAAAATCCTCTTGTACACGACGCATAACTCGGTTATAGTAACGACTTAATAAACCACCACCTGATAAGATAAAAACAATACCCAGTAATTGTAAATTATCTAAATGTTCTGATTGATGACTTTCTTTGAGTTTAGCAATTCTTCGCTCTAATAACTGTATTCCGACTAAGGATAAAGGTTCAGGCCGAGCGGGTAATAAATAACAATCACTCGCTGCAATGCCACTACGAGTTAATAAATTATAGCTGGGCGCACAATCCATAATAATAAATTCATATTCTTCAATAACGGGATCAAGTACCTTTTTAATTAAGACTTTTTCAAAGTTTGTCCAAACCATTTCAAAGTCGGGTGTTTCGGCTAACAGCGCTTGTTCATGAAGAGCTTGAGATACCACGTATTCATCATACAATTCTAGATCACCTGGCAGTAAATCTAAGTTAGGAATATTACAAACCTGCTGACAAATAATATCATGAATGGTCAGTTTCCGATAAGGATTTGGTTTAATAATATTCTCTAACAAATAGCTTAGGGTACGATGTTTTTTGCGAGTTTTAGCAAAGTCGTGGGGAGGTAACAGGCTTAACGTTGCGCTAATTTGCGAATCTAAATCAACCACTAACACCTTTTTACCATAAGATTTAGCTAAACAAGCAGCTAAATTAACGGTTAAGGTGGTTTTTCCCACACCTCCTTTCATATTAACCGTACTAATGACAATTCCCATACTTTTAAATCCTTTAACTTTGAGTGTCCTTTTCTCAACAAAAATTAAATCATTTGTTCTAGTGATTCAATAATCACATCGGCATCTGGCCAATTAGGGGTAGGGTGAGAATGACGATAAATGCCAATTACACCTGCGGCCTGTGCTGCTTTAGCCATCAAAATATCCCCTAGTGCATCCCCTACCATCAACGTTTGTTGTGGGGACACTTGTAATTTATCGCAAGCATGAATAAAAAGTGAGGGATCTGGCTTGGACCATTGGGACTGTTTGCCCATTTTTATGTCAAAATAAGCAGAAAGATGATGATATTCTAAAAATTTCTCCACATTAGCTGTGGAATCAGAAGAAAGAACCCCAAGAATTATTCCTTGATCGCTAAATTTTTCAATGACTGTTTTAGCATCGGGAAAAATAGCGGAATTAACCTGATTACGAGTCATATATTCATCAGCCTCTTGAAAAGCTTGACGCACAATAGCTAATGCTTCAAACCATCCTCGTCCCGTTTCTGCTACATAAGCCGCCGCCCCAATTTCATTCTCTTCACGACTTCCCACGGCCATTAAGCCAGTAGGGTTTAATTGTTGATTTTCTAGGCCAATAGCGCTTAATAAGGGATCACCTACCCCTGGAATCTTAGCATCTAACAAACGAGTCCGTTTAATCGCTAATTCTCGTAAAAATGGCTCAGAGATTTCTATTGTTCCATCTTTATCGAAAATAACGGCTTTAATTGGCGAAAAGGTCTTATCTTTACAGGTAATTGTTGTCATTCTCCTGATCCTTGAATAGCTGGCGGGATTAATTGCTTTTGCTGTAACTCAGAGAGTAAATGTTCTAGACGCAAATATTGAATCATTCCCTGATCATCATGGATCATGTCACCTAAGTAAAGACTATTAAGGTCTTGAAATTGGGAGGCTGTAAAGTCTTGTTGATTTTTAGTGATGGTATCGGTTACTTTTTCAGCCATCAGTCCTAAAATAGTGGCATTTTCTGGAGCATTGGGAGGGCTAATGAGGATAATTCTCGTACTTAAGAGTTTTTGACAAGGTTTTCCTTGAATCAATTGCCGTAAATCAATTACAGGAACCAGTTGTCCCCCATAATTAAAGACTCCCGCAATAGGAGATAGGGAAGCAGACACAGGCTTGAGGATCACCAGTGGGATCATTTTAATCACCCGCAAGCTATCGATCGCATATTGATCTGATCCTAAATGAAAAAGAACTAAGAGCATGATCTAGTTAAAACTGTCGTCGGGAAAAAACTACAATGGCTGCCGTTAACAGTAACACTGTATA
>JBFRWQ010000553.1:0-3235 GCA_051439665.1 Microcystaceae cyanobacterium
TTGTCTATGTTACCATCGCTTTCTTTAAGTGCCTTTTTGCAGTCCATCATGCCGGCACCGGTTTTTTGGCGAAGGTCTTTTACTTGTTTTGCTGATATGTCTGCCATGTTGACTTCTGG
The DNA here is from genome assembly GCA_051439665.1 of Microcystaceae cyanobacterium. Taxonomy (GTDB): domain Bacteria; phylum Cyanobacteriota; class Cyanobacteriia; order Cyanobacteriales; family Microcystaceae; genus JBGTGT01. The sequence goes on from JBFRWQ010000553.1 coordinate 120, forward strand.
TTGCTACTCTACTGTTTATCTTATAGGGAAAGGGGAAGATCTGTTCTCTGTTGAGACAGAGAGGGAAGAGGGGGAATAAAAGGAAGATATTTATACTCCCTACACTCTCCACACTCCTTACACTCTACTCTTCCTCTCCTTCCTCATTCTCATTTTCAAAGTCGCCTTCAGCGTCGATTTCATAGTCACCATCATCTTCAAACTCATCTTCGCCAAGACTTTCTTCAAATTCCTCGTAATCATTATCCGTATCTAGTTGACCATGACGGCCTTCATAGATGGCATCGGCTAATTTACCCACAATGAGCTTAACTGAGCGAATCGCATCATCATTAGCAGGAATAGGTATATCTGAGTAGTCAGGGTCACAATTAGTATCCAAAAGCGAAATAATGGGAATTCCTAACTTTTGACATTCCTGAATAGCGTTATATTCCCGTCGCTGATCGACAATAATTACAATATCAGGAATATTACGCATCTTTTTAATGCCACCCAGATATTTTTCTAATTTACCTAATTCTCGACGGAGAACAGATCCTTCTTTCTTAGGACGACGGGCAATGCTACCATTTTCTTCCAGCGCTTCTAATTCTTTAAGTCTTTCGACTCGATTTTTAATGGTTTCCCAGTTGGTTAACATTCCACCTAACCAGCGCTGATTGATATAGTAAGCGCCACAACGACTAGCTTCTTGTTTGATGATTCCTGCGGCTTGGCGCTTTGTGCCAATGAAGAGGAATTTCTTGCCTCCTTCAGCAGATTTTCTGACATAATCGTAGGCATCTTCCATTAGGGAAGCCGTTTGCACCAAATCAATGATATGGACTCCATTTCTGGATGTATATATATACTGATCCATTTTCGGATTCCAGCGTCGGGTTTGATGACCAAAGTGAACGCCAGATTCTAAGAGTTCAGCGAGAGATACGACGGGCATATTGAATTTTCTCCTTTATTCGGGTTCATCCTCCATTCAGGGTAATTTCCTTGGCGAAACACCCGAAATCCTGAATGTGCGAATTTTAAACAACCCTACCAGTATAGCAGATTAGGCAGTATTAGGTTTTAGTTGTAAATGACTTTGAATAAATTGTGTAGCTTCTTCCATCGGCAAAGGCTTACAGAATCGATAGCCTTGCATCGCTTCACAGTTCAAATTGCGGAGAATTTCTACCTGTTGCTGGGTTTCTACCCCTTCAGCGACGACTTGCAACTTAAAGGTTTCACCAAGATTAATAATTGTAGAAATCATTCCAGTATTTTTAGGATCGACGGTTAACTCATGAATACGAGATCGTTCAATTTTTAGCTTACGAATCGGGAGATCTTGCAGATAGCCAATAGAGACTAATCCTTGACCAAAATCGTCTAAGGATAGAGAAACGCCTAATTGCTTTAACTCTTGCATAATTTGCCGAGATTGCTCAAGATTCTCTAAGACAGTTTCCTCTGTTATTTCTAATTCTAACCAGTGGGGATCAAGTCCTGTTGTGGCCAGAGCTTGATCGATTAATGGCAGAAACTCAGGATGTTTAAATTGCCGAGTGGAGATATTAATAGAAACAGGAGGACGATTAATGCCTAGACCTTGCCATTGTTGATTTTGAATACAAGCGGTTTCTAAAATCCATTTTGTAATAGGTAAAATTAGTTCTGTTTGTTCTAATAAAGGAAAGAATCTAGGGGGGTTAATGAAACCTCTTTGGGGATGTTTCCATCTGAGTAAAGCTTCCATCACCTCTACTGTATTAGTATTAACATTAATCTGTGGCTGATAGACTAAGGATAGTTCTTTGTGTTGTAAAGCCGCTTGTAAGCGCTGCTCAACTTTAGTTAGGCGCTCACTTGTTATCTCAGGCTCTTCTTGAGCATCTTCTTTTTGTCTTGTGGGTTCTAAAATTAATAGATCGGAGGGATGATCATGGTTTGAGGAGTCGTTTAACTTACTCGTAATAGGATATTTATCCTTAAGAGCATCAATTAAGCTGAATAGATCAGGTCCATGTTGAGGATAGATGGTTAACGAGGTATTGATCGACAAAGGAATGGTAAAATTTCCGATTGTTAAAGGCTCAATTAATTTATTGATAATTCTGTTCTGAATATCTTCGCCATTTTCCAGATCCTTTAATTGGGGAAGCAGAATTACAAAATTAGTTCCATCCCAACGAGCAACAATATCAGAGGCACGAATACAACCCTTTAATAATTTCCCCACATGGACTAAAATTTGCTCTCCTACTTTATAACTATAAGTTTCATTAATTTTTTCAAGTTGATCAATCTCAAAAAGCAATAAGGCTAAAATAGAGTTATTTCGTTTGGTATTGGATAAAGCAATGGAAAGATATTCCTTGAAAAGGATTTGATTGGGCAAACCCGTTAAATAATCTAGAGAAGACTGAGCCGGAAAGGTATCAACAAGTGTTGGTCTTTTGTTAGGATCGGATGAGTTAGACTCAGGATCAGCACCTAGCTCAGAAGGAAGGATGGGTGAGTCAACACGCTTTTTAGCATCCTTTTGTAAACTTGGCACAATATGATAACTGGCACTTATCTTACAACCAAAGTTAATTAAATCCCCATCTTGTAGCTCATGAGCTACACGTTTATCGCCGTTAATAAAAATTCCGTTAAAACTTCTGTGGCCTTCTAAATCTCCATCAATAATCCAGTAGGAATATTGATTAGTGTCTGGATTCTTTTGGCGTATTAGGGTAGCGTGTCTGCGAGATGCTTGCTGAGAGTTTAAAGTAATCGAACTGTCATGTTTGCGACCAATCGTATATTTGTCCCTGTCTAGCTTAATGGTGTCTATGGTTTCTATTGAGCCTTCTTGATTTTTAAGAATCAGAAGATAACGAGTCGGTGGAATAGTATCAAGATTTGTATTCATATTACTATCATTTTTATGTGATTGGCTAAAATTATAGTAGATAATCCTAGTACCATGACCCAAAGCAAGATAATCATTAAGTAATGTTAAAGATCAAAAAGATCAAAACAGTGTATCGATTATTATTCTTCGTTGATTATCTAGAGAATTTACTTTAAAATCTAGGATAATAAAACTTTTTTTGAATTAATTTGACGATAATGAGCAAAATTATTGG
>JBFRWQ010000554.1:0-3702 GCA_051439665.1 Microcystaceae cyanobacterium
TTAGACGTAGTGCATCCACCCAGAATAATTAAACTAAAACTAATCAGACAAAGCGCTAACGGTTTCCACTGGAAAAAGTTGACTTTTTTCTCTCCTAAAACCTTAGCGTCTTCAGGAAGTCCCCAAATATGTCTGGGGGGATCTTCATTAAAATAGTAGCGATAACTATCTAAGGTTTGTTGATATTGTTGTTCATATTTCAAATTTTCTGCTTGATCACCCGTCCCAGGATGATGATGCCAACGATAGTTTAAGATATTAGGGCAAAACTGTTCCCAATAACAGTAAGAATAAATTAGATGAAGATGCCAAACTTGATCTAAGGGTTTAGAAGGGGTGATGGGATGATCACAGACAACCGCTAAAAAAGCTAGTTTTTTATACTCTGCGATCGCTTCTTCGCTATACTCTATAGTCCATTGGTTTTCTTTCGCTAATCGTTTCGTCAATCCGTAACCTGTCAGTTCATTATCTAAGTTGTATGCTTCGAGACGTTGATATAAGGGTAAGTAATCTGACTGAATCATATTTTAGCGAGATAAATGTTACAAAATCTTGCCGATCACAAGCTCTAAACTGATTCTACAAGTCTGGCCAATAAATTTACGAAAAATGTAAAGCAAAAAAACTTTTTTCGATGTCGAAGTGACCGATTTTCAGAAGGTAATAACTGGTTACTGCTCACTACTCACTGCTCACTGAAATGACTTTGGTGTTTTGCCTTATAATTATTGATAATGTACAAGTTATTGATTAGTGTAAAATCTTATGGCTGAAGCGTATTTATTAGAAAAATTACAGTCCGTTGAACAAACTTATAATGAATTAACCCGTCGTTTGGCTGATCCTGATATTGCCACCAACCCTAATGAATTACAACAGGTGGCTAAAGCCCGTTCATCCCTAGAAGAAACGGTCAATACCTACCATAATTGGCAGAAAAATCAAGAAGAGCTAACAGGAGCTAAGGAAATCCTCAAAGAAGCAGGAAATGACCCAGAAATGCGTGATATGGCAGCAATGGAAGTGACAGAATTAGAAGAAAATCTGACTCAGTTAGAAGAAAGATTAACTATCTTACTGTTACCTCGTGATCCCAACGATGAAAAGAATATTATGCTAGAAATCCGTGCTGGAACGGGTGGAGACGAAGCAAGTATCTGGGCAGGTGATTTAGTTCGTATGTACTCTAAATATGCTGAATCCCAGAGTTGGACAGTCAAGCTAGTCAGTGAATCCTTAGCAGAGATGGGAGGATTTAAAGAAGCAATTTTAGAAATCAAAGGAGAAAATGTCTATAGTAAGTTGAAATATGAAGCAGGGGTGCATCGAGTACAGCGAGTTCCTGTCACAGAAGCAGGGGGACGGGTACACACTTCCACCGCAACCGTGGCCATTATGCCAGAAGTTGATGAGGTAGAAGTGGAAATTGATGCTAAGGATATAGAAATGACAACCGCCCGATCTGGGGGTGCAGGGGGACAAAACGTCAACAAGGTAGAGACTGCCGTAGATTTAATCCATAAACCGACAGGAATTCGTATTTTTTGTACTGAAGAGCGCTCGCAACTACAAAACAGAGAACGGGCGATGCAGATTTTACGGGCGAAGTTATACGAGATCAAGCTACGGGAACAACAAGATGAAGTGAGTTCGATGCGGAAATCTCAGGTGGGGACAGGTGCCCGCTCAGAAAAAATTCGGACTTATAATTATAAAGACAATCGGGTAACAGATCACCGTTTAGGGCAAAATTTTGCCTTAGTTGGCGCTTTGGAAGGAAATATTGAAGATATTATCCAGTCCTGTATCACTCAAGACCAACAGCATCAGTTAGCTGAACTAGCCTCCTCTCCTGAAACGGCTGAGGTCTTAAATTAAGTTGCTCCGTTGAATTAACTAGGTGATTGTCAATGATCACAATCACACTTAAGCAGTGACCTCTATTATAGCCAATGTTGGAGATTAGAGAAATAATAGAACCATAGGATTCAAAAAGCGGGTGCAAAGCATAGCAAGCTTGAGGTTAGTTGTTTGATTGATAACTAACCTTTTTTATTTCTTTTTTTTGAGTAATGATAATGATCACACCTAGTCAGTGATACCTATTATCGTCAATCTTTGAGTTCAAGGGAATAATAAAGTTAGGATTCAAAAAGCGGGTGCTAAACTACTACATAGCGAACTTCAGGTTAGTTGTTGAACTCAGTCAATGACTAACCCTTTTTATTGGATTGGATTCAATTTTTCGGATTTAGACCGATGTTCTCACTTCTGTTTCAATCTTATTATCGATTTCAATTTGTGCTTTAGCAACCTCAAGATAAATAGGAATTTCACTGTTAACTGCTTCAAAGCTAACCACCAAAGAATAGGGAACGTTAGCATCGGGATCATTGTTCCATCCTTCATGACCAACCACTGCGAGACAAAATGACTCTCTTAAATCAAAAGATTTAGCAATTGTCCAATCCTTCTGAATTGTACCAGAGGTTCGAGAAACGCCTTTTAATTTACCCCAAGTTTTTTGTTTCCCTAATGTCCACTTAAAGATTCCTTCTCCTTTTTCTGCATCTTCTGGACTCTCATAATCTTTGATAATTCTAGCTAAAAAACGATCAGGATCTTCTCCTTTTTTGCTACAATCCCAGTCTAACCAAGTGGATAAATATCTCCTGCGATTTCTTCTTGTTCGACGGGGTTGTGCTTTATAGGATAAAGTTACTTCAATTAAGAATTCTATTTCGTCTCCTTGCGATCGCAATGTCTGCGGAAGTTTGACTTGATAAACATGAGCTTCTTTTGCTTTAATTTTTCTTTCTTGTTGGGTCATTAAGGTGATACGATGAGGAGAATTTCCAAGCGCACGATCAAGGTTAGGAATTCCGTAACCTATACAACGTAAAACGTTAACTTTCTCCTCATTATTTAAGTTATCTGTCCATTGTGGCCAGCGAGCAGATTGAACGATTAAAGCACGATATAATAAGCAACTTTGATCAGGAAATTGAGCAGCTAAACAAGCAGCAATATGGGTTACTTTTGGAGTAGAAAATGATGTTCCAACTGTATCCTTTCCAATAGGAAAACCACCATGTAAAGTTGAACGAACTAACTCAGGACACACTTCTTTCGTGTAATTAACATTTGGTGGTTGTGCATTATCAATTACATAATCTCCTCCATATTCAACGACTTCGGGTTTGATGCTATCCCAAATTCCAAAACCTGAACGGGAAAAAGCAGAAGGATGATCAGGTTGTGCGATTGATTCTAGGTCAGGAGTTTTGTAGAATGTATGAGCAATTGAACCAACGGTTAAAGCTTGAAAACTTTGTGCAGGGTTAGCAATTCGACAAGATTTTTCTAAGAGATAATCAGGATAACTTTTAGAATTATAAAGATGATTTTGTACTGATAATCGAACTGTTCCTACCCTTCCACGCATTGATAAGTTACCAGCAGCAACAATCAATAAAATATTATTATGCCATGTTAATTCATCAATAGCAGATGCCCAAGCACTCATATATTGTGTACGACAAGAAACAACTCCAGTGATTGAATGATTAAAGATTTTTGTATTTGAATTTTGATGATAAATAGCAATAATTTCACTTAATAAGTCAGGGGGAAAAAGTTGTGTCGGTAAATAGCAATCATCATCAAGTACCCTTGCATTTTGAAGCCAACAAATTGCTT
>JBFRWQ010000555.1:0-5793 GCA_051439665.1 Microcystaceae cyanobacterium
AGGAACTGAACGGGGTTTAGACACTGAGGGCATAATAGACACGACTCCCTGACCATAACTGCCTATCATTGTAGTCAGATTTTGCGCCCATTGTGGGGAGTGTGGGGAGTGTGGGGAGTGTGGGAAGAGAGGGGAGTGTGGGGAGAGGGGGGAGCATAAATACCTTCTCTTCCCCTTCTTTATCTCAACAGATAACCAACAAACCCAACAGTATTGGGGTAGGGAGAGAAGATTTAACCATCATTATTGTTTTGACAGACTACTATTCATATTTTTGCAAGATCTGATAACAGTCTTCTACCGATAACCGTTGCTGCATGGCTTCTACTAAAGCATCATAAGCAGATTGATGGCGCTTGAGCAAGTTTTTCGCTTGTACCAGTGACCAATTCTCTTTTTGGCTAAATTCTTCGTCTTTAACCCCTGCTTTGCTTAAAATTTGTCTGAGTTGTTGTCGATCATCCATTCCTCCTTCTACATCCGAGTAAATCTCTTTTTCTGCAGCGATTCCTGCCATTAAAACAGTACAAATACGCTCTAAGATCAGGGGAAATTGCTGTAAATTCTGACTTTGACTCAAAATTAATTCACTATCAAATTCTACGCCCCCTTGACCTTGTTTACGTTTTTTGAGATTTTCCCACGCCGTTAGGGTATAGTCAGTAATGGGAATACTTAGATAGTAAGCAGCCAAAAAATGACCGGCTTCATGGTGAATAACACGCTGACGCTGTTCTGATGAAGCAAATAAATCTAGGAGTAAGTTGACTCCTTTATTCTCTAGGCTAAGGGTATCAACAGTAAGTAACCCTAAGATACCAAAGGTAGCGCCTGCGGGAATAAATGGGGAAATATTAAGCATAGGACTCAGTAAAGCGGATAGAGTCATGGCAAAAATAGCGATCGCAATTAAATTGAGTGAGGTTTGCTGCATAATTATGGATGATAATAAAATTTATGGTTCAATGCTCTTATTAGAAACCTATCTTTATAACAGGTCACTGATTGCCTATTTTATACTATAGCCTTACCCATTAGTGTGAGGACAATCGAAAAGGCCGAATCCCTTTTATAATAATGGTTTTAATTCTTAATTATTCATTTTTCATTATTCATTCACCTAGATGTCTAAGTTAAAAACCTCTTTACCCTTTAAATGGATATTACCCCTAGTTATTTTAACGACACTAGGACTTACCCAGTCTTACGAATTTGCCATGATGGGATTGACAACCTTTATGTTAGCTTATCTTTCTAAAGGAATCAGACGGAAGAAAAGAGCGAGTTTGGATGTTAGTGTTCAGAATTCGGGAATATACAAGGATTATAATGCCAAATTATAGACCTATTAATTATTTATTGATGCTCGTTAAATCTTTTCTTGCTGCTGTTATTTTTTACACCACCATTCCTCTTCCCACCCTTAGTAATTTAGAGTTTAATCGCATTGCTAGATGGTGTCCTCTAATTGGACTCTTAATTGGAATTTGTTTAATGATCATCGATCAAGTGGGTGATTTTTTTGATCTCCCTTTATCTGTTCGCAATGCGGTTATTATTGCGATCTGGATTAAAATAACAGGAGGATTACATTTAGATGGGGTAATTGATACAGCCGATGGATTAGCTGTTCTCGAAAAAGAAAGAAAATTGGAAGTTATGAAAGATAGTGTGGTAGGCGCTTATGGTGTCATGGCTGCTATTGTTTTATTGCTTTTAAAATGGTCAGCTTTAAGCGAATTATCTGATTTAAGAGGGTTAGGACTCTGTTTATCAGCAGGGTGGGGACGATGGGGACAAGTGGTAGCGATCGCAGCTTATCCCTATCTAAAACCAACAGGAAAGGGTGCATTTCACAAGATATACCTGAAAATACCGCAAGATATTTGTTTAGGATTATTTATCTTAATCGGAGTCTGTTTTTTATTAAAAAATTCCCTATTAATTAGTTTAACAATCGGTGGAGGTAGTGCGATCGCTTTATTAACCGGATTTTGGTTTGCTCATCACTTAGGTGGACATACAGGGGATAGTTACGGTGCAGTGGTAGAATGGAGTGAAGCGGTTTTTCTCTGCTTTTTTGTGGCGATCGCTAGATAGAAAAGTCATTTCAGTGACCAGTAACCAGTTACTAACACCTGAAAGTCGGTAGCTTGAAGATTTTCATCCCCTTGAAAGAGGAGGATTTAAACCTTTTTTTCGGTTATCTGTTGATCAAGATCACAATTATAATGTCTAATCTATCACACTAAAGCGGTGTCAAGTCTTCTATTCTATAACTAGGACTAAAGACTCAACTTTTTAAGCTGAGATTTCAGCTAAATCTTTTGAGGAGTTATTATGGCCAACAATCCCTTCGATTCTTACAAATATCGAGATAAATTTTTACAGTGCAATTACTCACTGATTGCTTGGTTTGCGATGCAAAATCTAGAAGGGAAGCGAGGAGTGGTAATTGTTGATGTGAGTAATAGAGAACATCCCCACTTTATTTTTAAAAACTCGATTGACGAATTTTCTAATATTTCTCCCCTCTTGAAACGAAATTGGCAACGAAGCAATATTAGTAAGCAGTTATTAGTTGCGTTTCAAATTGAAGGATCGGGTGATCCGTCTTATTATCATGCGCTTGGCTCATCTACTTTCCCTGTCACAGTGGCGGCCTGTTTTGTACAATGTGTTTTAGATCAGGAAGTTTATGGCGAATTAGAAGAATCTGAAGCTGCTTAGATCAGTCTGAATTCAGAATAGTGTAAGTTGTGATAAACCTAAACCGCCCTGCAACAACTTGACGTAGCTCATAAGGCATCTGAGTAGCATGGGCTTTGCCCATCAAACTATCAATTATTTATTTCCCTAATTAGATTTTCTACTAAATGATAAGCTTCCGTTAATTTTCCTTGATCTAAGTCAACTAAAACAATGATAAATTTGCCCTGTCCTTTGACTAAACTAATTTCATCTATTCCTAATCTATGCAAATCCTTCTATCCTCAGAGGTAAAAGACTTTCAGCTACTTGATTAATCATTGATTCAAATCACCGATTACGTTAATTTATTATTAAGAGCGACACTCAGTAAATCACTATGAACAACTTGTTGAGTAATCCAATGTGCGTATCTATTTTTATATTATTTTCTTTTTTTGACAAAATCTAGCTCTTCACTGAATGGCTTTTGACATTTTTACCTTAGTTTTTTAGTAGCGATCGCTTTTTCGTGAAGAGAGATCGCCATCTCTGAATACCCGACAACATCAGCTTTTCAGTCCTTAAGTTGACACCAATGAATAGTATGATGTCCCTACCTATCGATTTTCGTAGAGATTTAACCTGCCTTACTATTTACTAATGACTGAAATGTCTTTACCGATTGTTTATCATCCTGATTATGTCACCCCACTTCCAGACGGACATCGCTTTCCCATGCCCAAATTTAAGTTAATTTATGAGTTACTTTTAAAAGATAAAATTATTAGACCTGAGACTGTTTTTGCCCCTCAATTTCCTAGCGCTGATTTAATTAAATCTGTCCATACCCCAGATTATGTCAGCGCTTATTTAACAGGGACATTAGAGAAGAAAGCACAAAGGCGCATTGGTCTCCCTTGGAGTGAGGGATTGGTTAAAAGAACCTGTACGGCGGTTGCAGGGACGGTTTTAACAGCAAAACTCGCTTTAAAACATGGGATTGCTTGCAACACCGCAGGAGGAACACACCATGCGTTTCCTAACTATGGATCGGGTTTTTGTATTTTTAATGATTTAGCGATCGCAGCGACAACCCTATTAAAAGAAAAATTAGTCAATAAAATTTTAATTGTCGATTTAGATGTACATCAAGGGGATGGGACAGCATTTATTTTTAAAAATGAGCCAAGGGTGTTTACATTCTCTATGCACTGTGAGGCCAATTTTCCCTACAGAAAACAAGAAAGTAACCTTGATATTCCTTTACCGATTAACCTAGATGATGATGGCTATTTGCAAATTTTAGCCCAACATTTACCTGCTTTACTGAATCAAATTAAACCCGATTTAGTGTTATATGATGCAGGGGTTGATACCCATGTTCAAGATCGCTTAGGAAAATTAGCCTTAAGCAACCAAGGAATTTACCGTCGAGAAATGCAAGTTTTAACCACTTGTACAGGGATGGGATATCCAGTTGCTTCTGTGATTGGGGGAGGATATGGTGATAGTATGCAAGATTTGGTTTATCGCCATACCTTACTACATCGTGCTGCATCCCAACTTTCTCATAAACTCTAGGATAATCTTTCTTTCATCATCTCCCAGGACATTCCTTGTTCTAAATACTGGGGACTCTGGGGAGTATAGGGACTTTTGAGGCGATCAATTGTTAAAATTTGTGCAGTTGTCGGAATAATAGGAATATCGGGATCATAAGCGGTAGAACCGGTGAGGGAACTAGAAAATCCCCGATAAATCATAATTTGATCGGTTTCATTGTCTAAACTAATAGTCACCAGTAATACCTCATTCGGATGCTGCTGACTATATTGTTCTAATAACTGTCCTTGAGAGGTAGAAAATTCCATGATCAAAAAGGGAGCAAGGATATTTGAAGGATAACTTAGCCCAATATTGTAATTAGATCAACAGATTTTTGCAAAACTTCCTCCAATCCTTCAAAATAACATTATGATAGTAAGGGAGAGATGTAAAGACACAGTGAGTGTCCTCTTCTCCTCAACATCAATTGACCTCTAGTATTCTGGGCAATGAAGACAATTACTCTGACCTTACTTCATCCTGCTAAAAGCGTCCCTATGCAAAATTGGACGTTTGAAATGGAATCAGTGATTCGTATTGGGCGCTCCACCGACAATGACGTAGTACTTTATAGTGCCGTAGTATCTCGTCGTCATATAGAGATTCGGCGCAAAGGATTAGACTGGGAAGTGGTTAATTTAGGCGCAAATGGGACTTATATTAGCGGTCAGTCCGTTGCAAAAACAGATGCGGTAGATGGTATGATTATTCGTCTAGCTAAATCGGGTCCGAAAATCCAAATTAATATAGAACCTAGAGAATCACCCGTTAAACGACAACTGAGAGAGCTTCAACAGGCATTTGCTGAAGCCAATTCATCAGGGGAAGGTAATAATCAAAGCGATCCTAACAAAGAAACAGTTGTTAATGACTAAAATAACGCTGAAAATCAAGTACAAGGAAATTAAAAATTCAACAACGTTTACTCACTCAGATCCCAAATTAATATGACTAATCTTCAAAAATGGAAAATTATTGACTCTCAATGGGTGATTAATAATCAATGGTGTCAAGTTCGACAAGATAAAATTCAGTTAGGAGATGGAACCATTATTGATGATTTTTTTGTCAATGTGCGCCCTGATATTGTGATTATTTTAGGATTGACTCCTCAAAAAGATATAATTTTTGTACGCCAATATCGTCATGGAAGTGGACAAATTCTCTTAGAATTACCAGCAGGACGGTGTGATTCTGAGGAAGAAACCATTGAAGCAGCAGCAAAACGAGAATTTAGTGAAGAAACGGGCTACAGTGCTAGTCAGTTTATTTCTTTAGGAAATATTTACGAAAATCCAATTAAAGATACCCAGCAAATTCATTTATTTTTAGCCCTAGATGCTGTCAAAACTGGAGAACAAGCATTAGATATAACAGAAGAAATTGAAGTTGTGTTAATTCCCTTGAATGAGGTAGAAGATAGGATTTTCCAAGGAGAAATTTGTGTTGCAGGAACGATTTCTATGATTTATCTAGGGCTGAATTATTTAGCCAATC
>JBFRWQ010000556.1:0-3421 GCA_051439665.1 Microcystaceae cyanobacterium
ATGGGTAGTTAAAATAAATGAGAGATCAACCACAAAGACAACCATGATTACCTTAGCTAAATGGTCAGTTGAAGATTATCATCAGATGATTGCTTCAGGTATCCTCAGTGAGCGCTGTGTGGAGTTAATAGAAGGTCAAATCATTGAAATGTCACCAGAGGGACCCCTACATCGCAAAATAAATGATTCTATTGCCGAATATTTACGGGATCAATGCCAAGGTTGTGCCAAAATTTACGAAGCACATCCTGTAACCCTTCCTCATTCTGAACCTGAACCAGATATTTCAGTTGTTAAATTGCCCGTTTCTTTATATGATTCTCGTCATCCTTATGCTGAGGAAATTTACTTATTAATAGAGGTGTCTGATCGTACCTTAGAAAAAGACTTAGAACAAAAACAAATTGCTTATGCTCGTAGTGGGATTTTAGAGTATTGGATTGTAGATTTAACCACTCAACAACTGATAATTTTTCAGCAACCATCAGGAGATAGTTATCAAATTAAACAGACATTAAATCAAGGAACAATTTCTCTTGTTGCTTTTCCTAACATTACAATATCAGTGGCAAAACTAATATTAGGTAGTAGAGTGTAACATTATGTCCAATCAGTCTATCTCAATCGAAAAAGCAACCTTTGGGGCAGGGTGTTTCTGGCAAGTAGAAGCAGCCTTTCAATCTTTAGGCGGTGTGATTAAGACCTCAGTAGGCTATATGGGGGGACATTTCCCTAATCCTAGTTATTTAGATGTTTTGGCTAGAATTACAGGTCATGCTGAAGTGGCACAAATTGAATATGATTGCCAACAGATTCCCTATGAACAATTACTAGAGATATTTTGGTCAATTCATGATCCTACCCAATTCAATCGACAAGGACCTGATCGAGGTGAACAATATCGCTCTGTTATATTTTACCATACGCCACAACAAGAACAACTGGCTCGGCAATCTAAGCAACAGTTAGAGCGATCGCAGCGCTATCAAAAGCCCATTGTCACCCAAATTTGCCCAGCATCTGACTATTATCTAGCTGATGAGTCTCATCAACAGTATTTAACTAAGAAAAAAATGAGGATCAATCAATAAATAGTGCGTAGTAAGGAGATAAGAACCGATCAACACGATAAATCTATATTATTCAGCCTGAAAGATTAGTTCTATCTCAACCGTGGGCTTGTGATACACTTCTTCGGGAGATTGTATATCTTGGCTGATAAAAGGATTGTCACTTACCATTGTCTCAGGATAAGCTCCACCAATACCAATGGCTGTATGGAAAATTTCTGCCCCATCTAAGGTTAACGCAATCATTAATGCACCACTGACATCAGTATCATACAGTTGAGCCTGACTTAGATTTGCTTGTTCTAGGTTAGTTTGAGCTAAGGTGGCATTTGTTAGCATTGATCCTGTTAAGTTAGCTGATTTTAGGTTAGCCCCTGTCAAATCAGCCCCTTCCAGGTTAGTGTAGTCCAGTTTTGCTCCTTCTAGATTAGCATCTCGCAAATCGACACCGATTAGGTGTTCTCCTTGAAGATCGGCACCAGATAAATCACATCCTTGACATTCTCTGGTTTCTAGGAGTTGTTGGACATGGTTGGGGTTAGCAGCTTGAGTTACTGAAGCTACTAATAGAGGCGTAATGAGGCTTAAAATGGCGATTAGTTGACGCTTCATGATGTTTAACGAAAATTACACATTCTTTAACACAATTTAACCTTATATAAGACGTAAAATCTCAGAAGCTTGTTTCGTTGCAGAAAAATGGATGATGTTTGACTAATCTTATCTCAGACTTATATTTTGAATTTCTCTAAACACCCACCTTGAAATTAATTTCAAGGCTAATAAACAACGTTCAATAAATTGAACTAGGAGACATCCTGGGCAATTAAGCTTTAAGTTATCTTTAGATAACGAACCCTATGAGCCACGTCAATTGATTGCAGGGCGGTGGTTATGGAACACCAGTCAGCCCTATTTAAGCTTACTTAAGATAATTTTTCAGAGAGAATTTACCCCTTCAAAGAATCTATAATATATCATGTTTGACTAATCTTATCTCAGACTTAGATCTGGGATTTCTCTAAACACCCACCTTGAAATTAATTTCAAGGCTAATAAACAAAGTTCAATAAATTGAACTAGCAGCCATCTTGGGCAATTAAGCTTTAAGTTATCTTGAGATAACGGACCCTATGAGCCACGTCAATTGATTGCAGGGCAGTGGTTATGAAACACCAGCCAGCCATATTTAAGCTTACTTAAGATAATTTTCAAGAGAGGATTTACCTATTTTTTCCAATTATTCCCCCCTTTATCAGGGGGGTTAGAAGCGCTCACTTGGAATAGCAATACTTACCCTATTGGTGAGCAGAACAAGGCTGTTTCTCGTGGGGTAAACCTTCCACTAAATTGCCAGTCCGATAGGCTTCAACGGCCTGTGCGGGATCAGTTTCAATTGTGGTCAACAGTTCTGTGTTGCGCTCCTGTAGTCTTTTACGAACTCCCTCACCGGCAGATGCAGCGATCACAATATCGACAAAGTGCAGTGGATGACGATTGCCATCTCCACGCACGTGCCATTCATGAAGACAACCCATCTTCGTTAAGTCTAGTGTCCATGCTAATTTTACCTCTGGTTGATCAGACATGAGATAGATCATCCACCGCAAGGCTCTTCCTGCATGGGGGGCGATGCTTCCATCATTGGTTACGGCTACACCTACTAATTTCTCTGTCATTTGCTTAAAACCTCCAAATAATCATGATCTAGCCTTACGCATTAGGGGTTTCTATCCTTTCTTGTTCATTCTTCCTTGGTGCGTTTAGCTGTAGCTTAAGCAATGTTCACTATTAATTGTACTTAGTATTTTCTATCTGTTCAACTATTAACTCTTAAACTGTATTATTTTATACATTATTCTCCATCAAGCCAAGAGCAGATATTATATTCTTAGTAATGATGGCAACTAAAAACGACTAATGTTAAACTTTAAACGCTCAACCCTGATTAATGCCCCCATAGAAACCGTTTGGCAATTTCACGAGCGCTCTGATATCCTAGACATCTTAACCCCACCTTGGCAACCCGTTAAAATTGTACGACGAGAGGGAGGGTTAGGGGTTGGTGCTATTACCGAATTTAGATTAATGTTAGTCTTTATTCCCGTTCGTTGGCTTGCTTATCATACCGAATGTGAAGCGCCCTATTTATTTGTTGATCAGCAAAAAGAGGGACCATTGAAATCATGGACACATCGCCATGAATTTAGCCGAGAAAATCAACAGACTCGCTTGACTGATAATATTAACTATGAACTACCAGGGGGATGGTTAGCTGAATTTCTCTTAGGATGGTGGGTTAACTCCCGTTTAGAGGCTATGTTTGAATATCGTCATCAAGTGACTCAACA
>JBFRWQ010000557.1:0-2860 GCA_051439665.1 Microcystaceae cyanobacterium
ACAATTGACTCTTTTGATCCTAGTATCAGTGTTTAATAAAGTGTTTTTATCTGAATAAATAAGCGATCGCAAACTATAATTATATTTGTTAAGGTAATCATAAAATAAATTTTTAATTGTCAGGAAATCATCACTTCAAAAAAGCAACGAGATAATCAGGGTTTCAGCCATTCCCTAATCACGAAAAATCAATGGGTACAGCCTAAGATCAAAAATACTATCAATTTTTTATGGTAAGATCATCTCATGATCGGAATTGCTGACTTAAAAAGGGTGTATCTGATCCCCAAATGCTCAAACGTCTCGCTGTATAAAGGTTTCAATCAATAAATCTTCAGTTTTGTCAGGAAATTATAACATTATAATTTCGTAGCTCTTCCGTTATTTAAAGCGCTGTTTTGACAAATAAAAGATAGATTAAGGCATTAAATAGAGGAATTGTGGATAACAATTTATTTTTGAGTTTAATTCAAGAACTAAAAGATAACTTATAATTATTCTTATTGCTTTATAAAATAAGTAAAATCAATAATTTTAGCTAAAAATATTTAAGTTTTATCCTTGACAAAATTATAAAAAATGGTATGCGAATAAAATTCCCTGAAACCTGACACCTATCCTTAAGTTTGCTAGAATTACGCAAGATAAAATCCCAACCTAAAAGATCCTTATTGACCCTCATGTCAGATTTTCCCGACAGTTTAGAAGACATTGTTGTACAAGCCAAAGCTGCCACTCAAGTTGCCCTAGAATCAGGGATTAAATTGCTTCAAATTGAGCTAGTTGTTCCTGAAATTGCCCTTCAAGCTCAATCCTTAGCCCAACAATTTATTCCCCTCCTAGAAGAGTATGGTTCGGGCTTAAAGGTACTATTTCCTGACACGGGGGCGGCAGCCTTAGCTCGTCGTGACTGGGGGGATACCTCCTTTACTGTGAGTGATATGGGCAGTCGCAATACTCCCATTGAGTATAAAATTGCTGATGAGGATACAGCTTTTCTGGTGGTCTGTCCTTCGGCAGTTGAGGTTCAATCGGTAGAAAAGTTAAGCCAGTTGGCAGGCGATCGCCCAGTGGTCTTACTCATTCCCCAATTAGAGGATGTCTCCATTGTGGGAATTGGCTATGCCGCCCGACAACTGCGAGAGCGCTTTATTAGTCAAATTGAAACGGCTTATTACTTCCGAGTATTAGATGGGGCAGCGGTGATGCGTTCTTACCCCAATGTCTGGCAAGTTTGGTTAGAAAAAGAGGACGAACAGTATGAATTAATCGCTGAAGAACCCAACAAACCCATAGGAGAAGCGCTAGAAATTCTGATTAATAAAGCGCTGGGAAACACTACAGATGATTCAACGGTCATCACCCAGAAACAAGGGGGACTGTTCAGCGAAATCGGACGTTTTCTCAAGGCTTTAAGTAAGTAAATTAAGGATTTAACACAAATGGAAATTGGTGTCCCCAAGGAAATTAAAGATCAAGAGTATAGAGTGGGTTTAACCCCTGATAGTGTTCGTTCTCTATGTGAACAAGGCCACAGGGTATTTATCGAGACTCAAGCAGGGGTAGGTGCAGGTTTTAGAGATCAAGATTACCAGGAAGTCGGTGCAACGGTTGTGGATTCAGCCTTAGATGCGTGGAAGCGGGAATTAGTGGTGAAAGTAAAAGAACCATTAGCATCAGAATATTCTTTTCTCGATCAACCGAAACTTCTCTTTACCTATCTTCACTTAGCAGCAGAGCGCTCTTTGACAGAAGCTTTATTGAAGTCGGGACTAACAGCGATCGCTTACGAAACCGTAGAACTCCCTGATGGCCGTTTACCCTTACTAGCCCCCATGAGTATCATTGCAGGGCGCTTATCGGTTCAATTAGGGGCAAGATACTTAGAAAAACAACAAGGGGGTAGAGGGGTTCTTTTAGGGGGAATTCCAGGGGTTAGCAATGGCAAAGTGGTCATTTTAGGGGGCGGCGTGGTTGGCACAGAGGCCGCTAAGATGGCTGTTGGCATGGGCGCACAAGTCCAATTCCTAGATATTAATATAGATCGTTTAAACTATCTAGAAACCATATTTGGCTCACGGGTTGAATTGTTATACAGTAATAGTGCCAATATTGAAGCGCTGGTTCCTGAAGCTGATTTACTGATTGGGGCGGTCTTAATTCTCGGCAAACGAGCGCCTATTCTGGTATCACGGTCGTTGATTGAGAAAATGCACCCTGGTTCGGTTGTCATTGATGTAGCAGTTGATCAGGGGGGCTGTATTGAAACGTTACGCCCCACTTCTCATAGTCAACCGACTTATCTAGAAGAAGAAGTGGTTCATGTGGGAATTCCCAATTTACCAGGGGCAGTTCCCTGGACAGCAACTCAAGCGCTGAATAATAGTACTTTCCCCTATGTAGCCAAATTGGCCAATCTAGGGGTTAAAGCGCTAGAAGAACCAATTTTAAAGTCTGGAATTAATGTTCAGGCACATCAATTAGTTCATTTGGCCGTTAGGGATGTTTTTCCTGATTTAACCTAAATTAATTAGCAATGAGAAAAGCTTCAGTGACAACTTCATAGACTACACTTTCTCCTAAACCAGCGTTTGTACTACCTGTAGCTTCAACTTGACCAAGAAGATGAAGCTCAACCTGTCTTCCTGTTAAATCGCCTGATGTAGGAACACAGATAAAAAATCCTTTAAGAGCATTTACATTATCAGGATATCGAGCCCAAGGACGACGACAATTTTGTTTACTAGAATCAACCCCACTCCAACTTCCTAGTACCAAATCTACCAAAGCAGCTCCTTGCCAAGTGCTGGCTGCTTGAATTTCATCTAGATTAGTATTATCAGGTGAATATTGTCCATTA
>JBFRWQ010000558.1:0-19499 GCA_051439665.1 Microcystaceae cyanobacterium
AGATTGGATAAGGTGGAGACAACGGTAGAAACTCGATTAGGTTCGATGGAAACTAGATTAGATAAAGTGGAGACAACAGTAGATACTCGATTAAGTTCGATGGAAACTAGATTAGATAAAGTGGAGACAACAGTAGATACACGATTAGGTTCGATGGAAACTAGATTAGATAAAGTGGAGACAACAGTGGATACTCGATTAGGTTCGATGGAAACTAGATTAGATAAAGTGGAGACAACAGTGGATACTCGCTTAAATGCGATGGAGATAACGGTAGATACTCGCTTAGATAAGGTAGAGACAACGGTAGATACTCGCTTAGATAAGGTGGAGACAACGGTAGAGACTCGCTTAGATGCGATGGAGACAATAGTAGAGACTCGCTTAAATTCGATGGCCACTCAATTAAATACTGTGGAAACAACGGTAGAGACTCGCTTAAATTCAATAGAAACCGACTTAACCTCCCTTAAGTCAGGCCAAGCAGAGATTCAGAAGGAAGTAGCAGTGACTAATGCTTGTATGGATGAATGGCGACCTTCTGTCCATAAGATTACAGATTTAGCTGAAAAAGTCGGAGAATTAAAAAACTGGCGACAAATCTTGATTATTACCATCACTGCAACCATTAGCGGTGCGATTGGGTGGGTTATCCGAGATGGAAACTTCAACCCTTAACTTAAAGATTATTGAGCATCATTTACATACAGTGGCACAGGCATCTTGCCTGTTACAATAAAACTAAGTTTTCCCCTAGATATCATGATTGCTATTCCCCACTACATCAGTCCCCAAGACTATCTTAATCTTGAGCGCCAAAGCAAAATTCGTCATGAATACCGACGAGGTTTAGTCTATGCAATGGCGGGTGGTACTGATAACCATGATCGCATTGCCCTTAATCTACTCACCATGATTAACTTACATTTAGGCGACAATACAAACTGTCGGTTTCACTCTGGTAATGTGAAAGTTAACTATCAAGATCAATATTATTACTATCCTGATGCGTTCGTTACCTGTGATGAACGAGATCGCCAAGATCGCTACCTGAAACGCTATCCCAAACTAATCGCTGAAGTCCTTTCATCCAGTACATCTACTTTTGATAAAGGAGAAAAATTCAACGATTATCAACAGATTGAAACCTTAGAAGAATATTTATTAATTAGCCAAGAGAGTCAGCGTGTAGAATGTCGTCGTTGTACTTCTGTTGGGAACTGGGAAACAACGATTTATGAAATGGGTGATCAGGTGATCCTAGAAAGTATTGGTCTGGAGTTTGCGATCGCTGATCTCTATCGTGGTGTGGATTGATTGTTATAATTAAGAAGCGCTCATCACAAGAAAAAACAGAAAAATGCCTACTATAAAAATCTAAAGAAGATTTACTAGAATAACACCTATTATTAATGAGTGAATCAAAATCAAATACTCTAGTAGATGAAGGGATGATTAGCATATAATATTATACCAGATTCATATCTTGTACTTCCTTGAACACCCGCCTTGAAATTAATTTCAAAGCTAATAAGTAGCGTTCAATAAATTGAACTAACATAACCCAGAGAATTGGTCTTTAAGTTATCTTTAGATAACGAAATTTATCAGCCCTGTCAATTTATTGCAGGGCGGTTGGTATGGTAGGGCTTACTGAATAACTCGAAACCTATGATCTATCAAGGTTTTGGGATACTTCCTAAACAAAAAAGTGCAAGAAGGAGTAATGTAATATCTCGAAAAGCACTTCCCCCTCTTTTAAATAATCATAATCTCTCCTCCTGCCCCCTGCCTCTAAAACCCCACCAAATGACTTTTTCAGCAAGCACTATGGTATATCAGTTATCACCAATGTTGACAGAGTACTAACTAACTCTTTCCTTGCTATACTCCAATTGAAAAATCATTCAATCTACTGATACCAAACGTTGTTGTAAAAGTTGCTCAAAATCCTCTGTTTTTAGAGGACGACTCAATAAATAACCTTGAACTTCATCACAGTGATGCTCTTCTAAAAATCTTAATTCCTCAGCCGTTTCTACCCCTTCAGCCACCACTCTTAAACCTAACTGATGTGCCATATTAATGAGGGTTTCCGTAATGGCTGCATTTTGGCGATTTTGATCTATATTCTGAATAAAACAGCGATCAATTTTTAAAACATCAAAAGGAAGATTCTGAAGATAACCAAGGGATGAATAACCTGTTCCAAAATCATCGATCGCAACTTGAACACCCAAAGCTTTAATTTGAGATAATCGTTCAATAGAGCGCTCAATATTTTCTACTAAAACACTCTCTGTTAATTCTAGCTCTAATAGATGATGCTCAAATGAACTATTTTTCAAAATCCATTCTAAGAGAGAAACAATATTAGGCTGATTAAATTGTCGAGCCGATAAATTAACCGCTAACCGAATATGTCCTAACTGTTTTTGTTGCCATATTTCGTTTTGCTGACAAGCTGTTTGTAAAACCCATTGACCAATTGGTTCAATTAATCCTGTTGTTTCAGCGATGGGGATAAACATACCAGGAGAAATAAACCCTTTGGCCGGATGATGCCATCTTAATAAAGCCTCTGCACCAACAATCTGATGGGTCTTTGTGTTAAATTGGGGTTGATAATGCAGACTTAATTCCTTTCTTTCAATGGCATGGCGTAAGTCCAATTCTAATTCTAAATAATTAATTTTAGGTTGAGTAGAAAAGATAGCATGGTAAGCTTGAAATTGATTGCCACCTCGTTTCTCAATCCATTGTCTAACTTGATTAGCTTTGTCTAATAAGTCCTCTAAAGTCTCATCATCTTGAGGATAAACAGCCATTCCCATACTGACACTAAGAAAAATGTCTTGATTCTTAATTCTGAAAGGTTGCTTAAATTGCCGCAGAATATTATGTCCTAGTTCAATTATGCTAGATAATTGTTCGATGGGAGGCGAAATAACAGCAAATTTGATGCCATTTAATTTAATCAAATGAGTATCATTATCCAGTTGACTAATAATCCGCTCAATCGCTTCATAAATGAGGTGATCCCCTGGTTGATAACCCAGGGTTTGATTAATCCAATGGAATCGATCTAAACTAAAGTAGATAATCGCAAATCTCTGGTTAAATTGACATTTCTGGACTTGTTCCTTGAAAATATTCCGTAAGGCAAGATGATTGGGAAGATGAGTTAAACTATCATGGGTCATATTATGGTTTAATTGAGATTTTAAACAGTCTAATTGCTCTTGGT
The DNA here is from genome assembly GCA_051439665.1 of Microcystaceae cyanobacterium. Taxonomy (GTDB): domain Bacteria; phylum Cyanobacteriota; class Cyanobacteriia; order Cyanobacteriales; family Microcystaceae; genus JBGTGT01. The sequence goes on from JBFRWQ010000558.1 coordinate 3,248, forward strand.
ATAGAGTTTTCAGATTCTCTTTTTTGGTCAGTCTTAAGTTAACTGTATGAATTAAATCTTCTTCTGTAAATGGTTTAACTAAATAATCATCTGCTCCCAGTTTTAAGCCTTGTTTTATATGCTCAATTTCACCTTTTGCTGTTAGAAAAATAAAGGGAATCAGGGCTGTTTTTATTTGATTTTGTAGAATATTTATAACCTCATAGCCATTCATGTTCGGCATCATAATGTCACAGAGAATCAAATCAGGTAATTGTTGTTGAGCTATTTGAACACCTTCTTGTCCGTTAGAAGCTTTAAGAATCTTAAAGGAATGAATGCTTAAAATTTCAGAAATTAATTCTCGAATGGCTGGTTCGTCTTCAATAATCAAAATGGTAGTCATGGCGTTTTTATAGTTATTTGATAGACAGTCGATAGGCTCAGACTAGGGTATAAAATAAGGTTACAGATAGGGTTAACTAGAACAATCACAGGACTGGGCGCTCATCGGTAGCGCTACTCTAAAGGTTGTTCCTTCATTAATTGTACTTGAAAAGATAATGTTTCCTTGGTGTAAATTTACATAACGTTGCACAATATCTAATCCTAGTCCAGTCCCTTGAATATTGCCTACATTTTTAGCTCGGTGGAAAGATTCAAAGAGATTAATTTTATCATCATCAGGAATGCCAATTCCTTGATCCTTGACAAAAAATGTGATCATTTGTCCTTGTTTTTCAACTGATAGTTCAATTTGACTCTCGGTTGGGGAATATTTAATGCTATTGGTCAATAAATTAGTGAGAATCGGTTGCAGTAATTTTTTATCTAGGCAAATGGTTTCTATCCCTAACTCATCAGGATAGTGAAATTGTAGTTGATGATCTTTTCCGACACTAAGTTGCAATTCTTCAATTAAATCTTGACAAAATGTTATGAGATCGAAGGATTGAGGGTAGAACTTAATTTTGCCTGAATCGGCTCGACTGAGACATAAAACATCTTCTAAAAGTATTTTCATTTGCTGTCCTGCTATTTCAATCCGTTTTAGGTGTTTTTGTTTTTTTTCGGGGGAAAAATTATCTTGATAGTTGCTTAGTAACTCTGTATATCCCAAAATAGAAGTTAGGGGAGTGCGAAATTCATGGGAAACCATATCAATAAATTGACCTTTTAGCTGAGTTAACTCTCGTTCTTTAGCTATGGCTTTTTGCATTTCTTGTTCAGCTATCACTTGCTCACTAATATCTTCGACAATGGCTATGACAAAATAGCAATTATCCTGTCCTTGACAAACAGGGAAATAGGGGGACTGATCAATTAAAGAAATCGTTAATTGCCCCCATAGAATTTGACCATTAGAACATAAGTATCGCTTATTGATTTGATAGGATTCTTTCTTCCCTTGCAAAAGTTTATGAAAGGTATCTAATGATATTTGCAGATCGTCAGGATGAGTAAAGTCAGCAAAGTGTATTTGCAATAAATCAGACTCTTGATAGCCTAACATTGTGCTAAACGCATGATTTACTCGCATAATTCGACCTTCTACCGTCGCTAAGGCAATTCCGACAGCGGCATTATCAAAAATGGCTCTAAATTGGGCTTCTGAGGTTGCGATCGCTTGTTGGATTCGTTTTTGTTCTGTAATATCTCTAAAAATAGCACGAGTTACTACAGGCTGTCCATTTTGCCAGCGAGCGTTAATGTTTCCTTCCAGGAGGATAATCTTTTCCTGTTTGCTCAGTAAAGCTACTTCTACATGAGATATACTCTTAATCTCTCCTTTTTTGAGTTTATTAAATATCTTAAGGTAATATTCTTGATAAGAGGGGGCAATAAGGTCAAAAATCGTTAACCTTTCCATTTCTTCTAGGCTATAACCTAATGTACGATGCCAAGCTTGGTTAACATAAACAAATCGTCCATCTGTTAAAGAGATACTTTGTATTAAATCATTGGCATTATCCAACAAATCCTGTAGTTGTACTTGAGAGTCTTGTAGGGCTAAAGCCACTTTTTCTCGTTCTAAAATCTCTTGACGCAACTTTTCATTTGCTATGGCTAAGTTTTCTGTTCTCTGTGCAATTTTTATTTCTAAATCTTCATTTAACGCTTGTAAACTTTGTTCAGCTTTTTTGCGATCTGTAATATCAAAGCGAATAGCTAAATATTGTTCGGGCTTTCCTTGTGCATTTAAAAAGGGAACAATTGTCGTATCAACCCAATAATAATTACCATCTTTGGCTATATTTTTGATCTCACCTCGCCAGATATTCCCCTCACTAATAGTTTGCCATAAATTTTGCCAAAACTCATGGGGATGGTAGTTGCTGTGAACCAGTTCGTGTTTTGTCCCCATCAATTCTTGAGCAGAATATTGGGAAATATCACAAAATTTATCATTAACATAAGTAATGACCCCTTTTTGATCTGTGATTACCACAATTGAAGCTTGATCTAGTGCATATTTCATATCATATAGTTCTCGGAGATATTTTTGTAACTCTTCTTCAACTCTACGACGTTGAGTAATATCTCTCAGGCAAGCTAAGATAGCAGGTTGCTGATCCCAGATAATATCAGTGACTTGCATTTCAGTAATAACCATATTGCCACTAATGTGATGAATTTGGATTTCTGCTCCTCTTTTCCCACTTAAAAAGCCAAGATACTTGCCTAATAATTGTTCTTTTGGCACATCAAATAATGTTTCTGCCATTGGGTTGAGAAATTGGACAATTCCTTTGTGATCAACCACCAGTAAACCATCTGATGTATTATTAATTATATTCTGCAATCTGGTTTGGCTTTTTTGCAATTCATTGGTGATCGCAATTCGCTCAAAGGTTGAAGAAAGAGCCGCCGTAACTAACCATAAGATAGAAACTTCTAAAGAATCCCAATGTTTTTCATTAATACAATCAACAAAACCAAGAAAGCCATAGAACTTACCCATCACTTTTAAGGGAAAAACCAAAAAGGCTTTAACCCCATCGATTTCTAATAATTGTCTATCCCCGTCTAGAAGTTCGGTCACAACTCCCGCCACCACTTGACCTTGTTGCAATTTTGGGATCATAAAAGAAAATGTTTGTGCTAGGATGAGGGGGCAAGATTGAGAATAGTAAGTGCTAGGCTTAATCTCATCAGCACACCATTCTATTTTAGGATAAATAATTGGATAACTATCTTGATCACAGTACTCATAAATAAATACTCGACTAGCTTGAGTCACTTCTCCTAACGGTTCAAGTAATTCAGTCTCAGAAATTGTTGCGCTGTTAACGGTTAAGAGTTGTTGCTGCAATTTGACTAACGCATCAAAATAGCGCTGACGTTTTTTTAGATCAATTTGGGCTTGTTTGCGCTCCGTAATATCTCGGCAGGTGTAAAGAATTGTTCCTGAGTTAATATCAACTGTTTTAATGTTGACCAATAAATAATGCGGACAATCAAACTTATCTAAAATCTGATGCTCTATATTATTAATTTCATCTAAATGATCGAGATCATAACCCTCAATTAAGTCTTTTTTGAATAGCTTTTTAATATTACCTATTTCTTGTATCTCTTGTTCTGAATAACCAAAAATAATATCAGAGTTCGGACAAATAAACGTAAACTCTCCTTGATCATTAGTAATAAAAACTGCATCAGAAATATTGTGTAGAATAGTACGATGCAAGCGCTCAGACTCCCTAACTTGCTGCTCGATATGATGGCGTTCTTGGATTTGAATTTGAAGACTATTGTTTATTTCTGCTAACTCTTGAGTCCGTTGTTCAACCCGATGTTCTAACTGAAGATTGATTGATTCTAATTGCTTTTGTTGCTGATACAATTTCAGAAAGACTGAGACTTTTGCTTGTAAAATTTTGGGATTAATGGGTTTAACTAAATAATCAACTGCACCTAAATCATAACCCTGAAAAATCTGCATTTCCTCAGATTCACTCCACGTCAAAAATAAAATAGAAAGATCACTTGTCAGAGGATTGGCTCGAATTTTTTTCGCTGTCTCAAAGCCATTCATTTCAGGCATATTCACATCTAGAATGATGGTTGCAAACTCCTGTTCTTGTAGTTTTTGTATTGCTTCATGTCCACTCATTGCTGTGACAAGATTATGACCCAAAGGCTGAAGAATCGCTTGGGTAATTAAAAGATTAGACCGTTGATCATCAACAATTAAAATATTCATTACAGAGTTGTGCTTCATTTTTAACTCCTAATCACTGGTTAGGTGGTTTTGATTTATCCCAATTCCTATCGTTGGCTCGGACTGAATTTTTTTGCTAGTTATAATTACTCCACTTTATTTTATCATATTTTATATCTGGTCAACGTTTCATTAATAACGATTCTTAACTCTTAACAAATTTTAATTGTTTGATTTTACAAAAATTAATTATAAAATAGTAGTAACTGTCTGCTTTTTTCTCTGATGACCCCAAAATACTAATAACTGAAATGACTAATTCCACCCCTCTAATTGGTAAAAATCTCGCAGAATTAACCCAGTGGGTAGAAACCCAAGGCCAGCCCCCCTATCGAGGCAAACAATTGCATCAATGGCTCTATCAAAAAGGAGTGCGATCGCTGTCAGAAATCTCTGTTTTTCCCAAAACATGGCGAGAAACCTTAGAAGATTATGCGATCGGTCGTTCAGATATTGACTACCTTAGTACTGCACCCGATCAAACTCGCAAGTATCTATTACGTCTCAGTGATGGGTTAACCATAGAAACCGTAGGAATTCCCACCAGCAAGCGCTTAACCGTCTGTGTCTCCTCTCAGGTAGGGTGTCCGATGGCTTGTGATTTTTGTGCGACTGGCAAAGGCGGATATAGCCGTAATTTAACCAATTATGAAATTGTGGATCAAGTATTAACCGTACAACAAGATTTTCGTCAACGAGTATCCCATGTCGTGTTTATGGGGATGGGTGAACCCCTGTTAAACTCAGAGGCAGTGGTATCGGCGGTTAAGATTCTCAATCAAGAAATGGGCATTGGACAGCGATCGCTCACCATTTCCACCGTTGGAATTCCCCAACAAATTAACCAACTTGCGCAACACAAGTTACAAGCTACCTTTGCGGTGAGTCTCCACGCAGCCAATCAGAAATTAAGAGAAAAATTGATTCCCAGCGCTAAAAGTTATCCCATAGATAAACTAATTAAGGATTGCCGAGACTATGTAAAGATAACAGGAAGACGGGTTAGTTTTGAATATATTTTATTATCAGGAGTCAATGATTTACCCGAACAAGCCTTAGAATTAGCGAAACTCATTCGAGGCTTTCAATGTCATGTTAATTTGATTCCCTATAATCCGATTACAGAAGCCGATTATCAGCGCCCCACTTCCCAACGAGTCAAAGCCTTTGAAACTGCTTTAAAGGGTCAAAAAATTGCGGTCAGTGTGCGTTATTCACGGGGGTTAGAAGCAGATGCAGCTTGTGGACAATTACGCCATCAATTGAATTAGAATAGGGTTGAGAAAATCTTATGGCACCTTTATGGATTATCAACACATCATTACTTAGGATTACTGATTTGTATCTAGATTCTGAGCATATCAAGACGTTTAAAGATGTCAATTAAACAAATCAACAGTATGCTCTCGCTTTCTTTTGATTTGTGCTATACACAGTTTCTATTATTATTAAGTTTTAATAATCTAATTTACGCTTAATCGTCAAAATCTATGATTTATTTTGATTATAATGCTCAGTCTTTAGATACCTGTATTGAAGCCGAACTAATACAATTCAGACTGTGGAGAGAAATGTCAGAGTGTCAAAAACTTAACTTAGTTAAAAGAAGCTATCAGAAAGGTTCTCAATTAATATTAATAGGGATTCAGCATCAATATGAGAATCTGTCTGCTACTAAATTAAAACAATTATATCTTAGAAAGAGATGGGGTGATTTTATTGATAAAATAGAAACAATAATTGATTTTCAGAGTGAGCTAATGTTAGAAGATCCTATTTGGTTAATTCAACAATTATCAATCATATTTGATTCCTTAAAAATACCCTATTATGTGAGTGGTTCGGTAGCAAGTTCTTTGCAAGGTGAGGTAAGATTTACGGAGGATTTAGATTTAGCGATTGAGATGCAGCCCGAACAGGTTCAATTATTAATTGAAGCATTAAGTCCTAATTTTTATATCAGTGAGGTAGCAGTTAATGAAGCAATACAAGGAATAACAAGCTCTTTCAATGTTATTCATTTACAAACTGTAGAAAAAGCGGATATTTTTATTAGTGGTCAAGATGAATTTTCTCTAAGTAAAATGAAACGCCGTCAGTTATATAATATCGAAGAAAATAAAGCAGATTTTTATATATCTAGTCCAGAAGATACGATTTTACAAAAGCTACTTTGGTTTAAACTGAGTCAAGAGCAGTCCCAAAAACAATGGCGAGACATTTTAGGTGTGTTAAAACTACAAGGTACAAGATTAGATTTTACCTATTTAGCTTTATGGGGAGAAAAATTGAGTCTGATGAGCAGATTAGAACAAGCGCTCAGTCAATCTGGTTTATCAACTGAGTTATTACCTTAAATATTCGGGTAGATAAGGATTGATTGAATTTTTATTTTAATTTTACTCACTATTAAGCAACTGTTCAAAGTCAGCTAGAGAATTGACACTAATAGTTTCTAACAGTAATTGTTCTAATTGAGGTATATCTTCTAGGTTATTGATGATTTGAATTAGAGATTCAGGTAAGTCACCAAAGCGCTTTTGCAGTAAATCAATAATGTGTTTTTTGCTGCTTGTTTTTGTTCCCTGTTCTAAACCTTGCTCTAAACCTTGCTCTAAACCTTGTTCTAACCCTTGCTCTAAACCTTGTTCTAAGGCCATTTCTTCTAGGGTGCTTAAAAAGGGCATTTTTAGTTCCTCCTCATATTGATTGAGTTTACTTTTAAAGTTTAGTTGTAATTGTGGGGGTAGAGTCATCATTTTATCAATGAATTTACCTAAGTTAATGATCTCAGATTTACTTAGTCCTCTTTGATAGAGTCCTCTAACTAACTGCCATTTCCATTGTTCTCTGTCCGACAATTTGCTGGTAGTAGCTTTGGTTTTTAGGTGCGCCATCACTATGATAGCAAATAAGTTATCGCTTTGTTCTAGGTCTGCCCATTGATAATCTATCAGTTTGACAACACTAAAAGTCATAGACATTTGACTGTCTTCTAAGCCATATTGATAACTATTGGGTCGCCATGAGGAACTTTCATCGCCTAAGATAGCTAAACTAATGACGGGATGATGGTACAAGTCAAAGGCTCTATAATTATAGATAAACATTCTTTGAGCAAATTGTTTATCATATTGGCTTTGGACTTCTATATGAATTAAGAGCCAGATTTCTTGATTATTTAATAACCATACTTTCATTAATTTATCTGCATATCGTGTCGGCGTTTCTGCTGATGCAGTAATTTTCTTGAGTTCTTTCTCTAGGGAAATAGGGGGACGTTTCCAGTTAATTTTGGGATAAATTTTGGGATAGAAAAAGCTGATAAATTCTTCAAAGTATAGGGTGATCGCTTCTTTCCACGGTTCATCATAGTTGGCAGTTGAGTTGGACATGATCAAGGAAATTCCCTTAGTTTGAACTGTAGGGTGGGCTTTGCCCACCATAGATATAGCGCTACGCACTCATGCTGGGGGCAGGAGGCAGGAGGCAGGAGTAAGTGGTGAAAGGGTTTGCTGAGATCTCTACTGTCCTAACCTTTTTGCGTAGGGCTATAACTATTCTAATTAACCTAAACTGAGGCAAAATCAGACACAAATATCTGAGCGATCCCCCAAAATGCACCAGCTAACAACAATAAACCACTGAGAGAGCTTAAGGCAAACCCTAGAAAGCGCCGATTCGCTTCTTGATAATAGCCCCAAGCATAGAGAATACGACCTAATACCCAAACTCCTCCTAAAATTCCTCCCCAGAGAGGGTTAAAATAAACTGAAAAGAGCCATAACATAGGTAAGAAGAAAACTAACTGTTCTAGGGTATTTTGTTGGACTCGAAAGGCTCGTTCAAAGTTGGGATCGCCTGAAATAGCAGGGGGTTTGACATCATATTTTTGTCTAGCTCGCCCTACATTAAGAGTAATTACAAAATAAACCAGCAGAGCTAAGGCTGTAACCAAGCTAGGATAAGAATACTCAGACATAATCACATTTTTTTCTCATAAATTAGGAGTAGATACCATAATTTTAACAGATGGGTAACAGATAACTGATCACCGTTCACTGTTAGAATTTGAATAATTGCTTTACTCAGATAAAGACCGAAAAGAATGCTATCCCAAAGCCTCAAAAATTGGTTTAATATGCGTCATTTTGGGCGAACTGCGATTGATAGTCGTTACGCCCTCATAGAGGCTTGTTTTATTGGCATTTTATCTGCGATCGCTGCTTTAATCCTCAAGGAAGGTGTGGGTTGGCTAGGGGGACAACGGATAGAATTGGTTAAGCAGTATCCCCCCTGGTTAGTGCTTCCCTTGGGTGGCCTAATCTTTGGTTGGTTAGCGGGATGGCTGATTCAAACTCTGTCACCAACCGCAGCAAGAGGCGGAATTTCCCAAGTTAAGGCGGCTTTAGCTCGCTTCAATGTTCCTTTATCTGGGCAAGTTGCCATTATTAAACTGTTGAGTGCCATCTTAGTCTTAGGGGCGGGACTTCCCCTTGGCCGTCGTGCGCCTACGGTACATATTGGGGCGGCCTTAGCAGCACAACTGAGTAACTGGCTACCTACTTCTCCAGATCATCGTCGCCAAATGATTGCCGCAGGTGCAGCCGCAGGATTAGCCGCAGGCTTTACAACCCCCATTGCAGGGGTTTTATTTGTGGTTGAAGAGTTAATGCGAGATATTTCTGGTTTAACCCTTGAAACGGCTATTATTGCTTCATTTACAGGGGCTGTGGTTTCTTTGTTTCTTGGTAACTATTTTGATGCTTCAAGCGCTCAGGGTGTGATGGCCACCTTAGATACCAGTTTTGCCACCGATGAAATCCCTTTTTACTTAATCTTAGGCACTTTAGCAGGGATCTTAGGGGGGTTATTTAATAAGGGGATGCTCTGGGCGGTTAAAGCTCATGCTCGTTTAAATTGGTCATTAAGTTGGCGTATTGGGATCACTGCTTCAATTTCGGGCTTTATTATTGCCATGTTACCTGATTTTTTCCAAGATCAGGCAGGATTAAGGGAATTCTTGGTAACAGGAGAATTAAGTCCCCAACAGATTGTTATTGTTTTTATTATCTACTTTTTTCTAACGCTTTTTGCCTATAGTAGTGGTACACCAGGGGGACTATTTGCCCCTGCTTTAATGTTAGGGGCTGCTTTAGGCTATTTAGTCGGGGATTTAGATGCGTTTATTTCTGGAAGCGCTACCTCAACTACCTTTGCTTTAGCGGGAATGGGGGCATTTTTTACATCTGTGGTAAGAGTTCCTGTCACAGCCATTGTCATTATCTTTGAATTGCGAGCGGACTTTGATTTAGTGCTTCCTTTGATGATTAGCTGTGCTGTGTCTTATATCGTGGCTGATAGCATTTCTAAAGGGTCATTATACGAACATTTATTGAAAAATAGCGGCATTCAATTGACAGAAGAACACCCCTTCCATGACTTTTTATCAGACTTAACGGCGGCTGATGTCATGCAATCCCAAGTGGAAACCTTAGACAGTAACCTACCCTTGGATGAAGTGCTACAGTTAATGTCTTTTTCCAATCATAGAGGCTTTCCCATAGTGGAAAATGGTAGATTAGTGGGCATTTTTACTCAAAGTGATCTCAAAAAGCGCTCTCGGCGAGATATTAAACCATCAACACTTTTGAAGGATGTCATGATTCGTGATCCGATTACGGTAGAATCAACAGATTCATTGAGCGATGTACTGTATTTATTGGATCGTTTTGAGCTTTCTCGTCTTCCTGTGACGGAAAATCAGCAATTAGTGGGAATTATTACCCGTACTGATATTATTCGCATTGAAGCTCACCAATTAACAGGACAATCTTTACCCCAAAAACAAGATCCTTCTTACGTTGTCTATCAGACGAGATCGCCTGCTACAGGAAAAGGACGCATTTTACTCCCTCTCTCTCAGTCAGATAGTGCATCTGCTCTATTTAAAATCGCTTCTGCGATCGCTCGTCAAGAAGATTATGAGATAGAATGTTTGCAAGTGATAGAAATCCCTAAACATAGTCCGACGGCGCAAACCTATGTTGATACCAGAGAAGAACGGAAATTAATGCACCGTATTGAAAGAATGGGTCGTCATGATAAAATTTCTACCCATACCCAGATTAGAGTCGGTCATGATGTCACACAAACTATTTTAGAAACCCTAAAGGAAAGACATATTACCCTATTAATGATGGAATGGAAAGGAGAAAGTGGTACTCAGGAGGCGATTTTTGGTGATGTGGTGGATAATTTAATCCATAAAGCCCCCTGTGATCTCATGCTAGTTAAATTAGGTAAACAATCAGGTGCTTATCCCCTTACTTTATCTCAACACGATTCTTGGTTAATTCCAATGGCAGGAGGTCCTAATATGGAAAAAGCGATTAATTTATTACCTGCCTTAGCTCGATTGTATCCTGCCCCTGAAGCGCTCAAATTTTGGTTCTGTAAGGTATTTCCTGCCAACGAACCTGAGCTTGATGTTACAACTCTCAAGGAAAATGCGAAAAAGTTGGAAAAAAGAATGAATTGTGCGGTAATTGCCTTACCTATTCGTTCTAACTCTGTTAGTGATGCCTTAATCCAATTTACTGAGGTAGAGCATTGTAGCTTAGTCATCTTAGGGGTGACAAGAGAGAGTTTATTAACACAGGTTATTCAAGGGAATATTCCCAATGCGATCGCCCGTAAGGTGCAAAGTACGGTTATTTTATTTAGAGGGGCTTTATAAGCTAAACTGCCTCTATGACTATTAATAATACAAATAAAATGAATATTTCAACCATTCCCGTCATTCTAGCTGGTGGTTTTGGCACAAGAATTAAGCATTTACTCCCTGATATTCCGAAACCAATGGCAGAAGTAGCAGGTAAACCGTTTATTGAGTGGATACTAAACTATTTAGAGAATCAAGGCTTTTCACAAGCGCTGTTATCCACTGGCCATTTAGGGAATGTTATCGCAGACTATTTTAACCATCATCCCCTAGCAGGAATGACCATCTCTTGTCATCGAGAACTGATACCATTAGGAACAGCAGGGGGATTTGTACAAGCCGTGGAACAATCAGCGTTAACACCAGATGCCTGGTTAGTGATGAATGGTGATTCCCTTGTTTTTACTGAATTAATGCCTTTTTTAAAGTATTTTGAAGATGAAGAAATTGATGGGGTTGTTTTAGGGATTGAAGTAGAAGACGCATCCCGTTATGGGTTATTAAGCTTTGATGAAGAGAACTTTTTAGAGGAATTTGTCGAAAAACGCCCAGGTTCAGGCATTATTAATGGCGGGGTTTATTTGTTTCGTTCCCATATCGTGCAACAATTTCCCCTCAAGCGCCCTCTTAGTTTTGAGGAAGACGTTTTTCCAACTCTTCTCAATGATCAAATTAAGATTAAGATTCATGTTGTCAGTGCGCCTTTCCTAGATATTGGTACACCAGAGTCTCTTCCCCAAGCAGACAATTTCATCCAAAAAACCCTAATCAGTAAACAGTAATCAGTAATCAGTAATCAGTAAACAGTAAACAGTAAACAGTAATCAGTGACCAAATGTTTATGGTTTATGATTCACAATTCATAATTCATAATTCATAATTCATAATTCATAATTTACAATTCATAATTCATAATTCATAATTTTATGTTAATCTCTCGTGCGCCAGTTAGAATTAGCTTTTTTGGGGGGGGGACAGACTACCCCGAATATTTTTTACAAGAGGGTGGCGCTGTTTTAGCCACTGCAATTGATAAATACTCATATTTAACAGCAAGTCCCTTTCCTAGTCATTTATTTGACTATTCTATTCGTGTTTCTTATCGTAAAGTTGAATTAGTCAAAACAGTGGCCGATATTGAACATCGTGTTTATCGAGAATGTCTTAAATTTTGTGGTCTAGAAAAAGATATAGAATTGCATAATGTGGCAGATTTACCTGCTTTTACAGGTTTAGGATCATCCTCTGCTTTTACCGTCTCCTTACTCCATGCGTTGCATAGTTTTAAGGGTGAATTTGTCCGTCCTTTGGATTTAGCCTATGAAGCAATTTATGTTGAGCGCCATTTAGTAGAAGATAAAGTAGGGTGTCAAGATCAATTGATGGCTGCAATGGGAGGCTTTAATTTGGTGGAATTTCGTACAGAAGACGATATTATTGTCACTCGTATTCCTATCTCACCCCAACGGTTAGCGGAATTTGAACAACATATCCTAGTTGTGTTTACTGGAATAAAACGTAAAGCTGCCCAAGTTGTGGCCAAACAATTAAAGCGTGTGGGAGATAACACAGAAATTCTGAAGAAAATGCGAAAAATGGTGGATCAGGGTTGGAATATTTTAACCAGTAATGCGTCTTTGTCTGAATTTGGCGAATTATTACATCAAGCATGGATGGCCAAACGTAGCTTAGATCAAGGGATCTCTAAACCAGAAATTGATGCAATGTATCAATTAGGGCGAGAAAATGGGGCTTATGGCGGTAAACTATTAGGCGCAGGGGCGGGAGGGTTTATGCTCTTTTTTGCACCGCCAGACTGTCATCAACAACTGAAGCAAGTGTTTAGCGATCGTCAAGTCTTATCCATTAAAATTAATGCACCAGGATCTCAGATTATTTTTTCTTAAGCATCAATTATCAAATCGTAGAACAAGCTAGAAGCTTGTGTCATAGATTGTAGAACAAGCTTCTAAATTTGATGAAAATTTATCACCAAAATCACCTATTTTACTTATATCACATTTTCCTGATACTATTCATGTTAGAGACTGTGGCTTAAAAGGAACTATAATTAACCTCATTTAAAAGCGCTTGACGACCCTTTTCTGCTAAATGAATTAACTCAATAGACAAATAAGAATTAGGCAAATAAGCCAGTCTTTCTGGCCATTCAATTACCGTAACTCCTAATGGTGTCTCAATTCCTTCCCAATAATTCTCTAAATATAATCCCCTAGTTTCTTGAGGATTTAAACGATATAAATCTAAATGATATAAGGGAATAGGACCTTCTAAATATTCATTAATTAAGTTAAAAGTAGGACTAACAATGGGAGCGCTAATTCCCAAACCCCTGCCAATTCCTTGTACAAGAGTGGTTTTTCCCGCCCCTAATTCACCTTTTAATAAAAGGATTGTTCCAGTTGTTAAAGTTTCCCCTAATTGTTGACCAAAATTTAGGGTTGCTTGGCAATTAGGCAGATCAATTATTTTTGGCATTATTGTTCATCAGTAATCAGTTAATATCCCTTATGATCCCCCCTTAAAAGGAGGGCATGGGAAATAACTTAACGAGTTTGTTTCAAACTTTCGACTTTTTTGCTGAATAGTTCGGTAAATAAACTCATGACTGTCCGATCTTCCCGGACTTTAATATTAACACTAATGGACATCCCCGATTGTAAGGGAATTTCCTTACCATTAATATCCATATATTGCCGATCCATAATAACACGGGCTGGAAAGCGATAATATTGATGAACTTCGTCAGGGGGTAAAGCATCAGATCCGATAGACTCAACTTTCCCTTTAATATCCCCAAACTCACTGAAGGGGAAAGAATCGATCCGAACATCTACTTCATCGCCAACTTCGACAAAACCAATATCTTTATTGGTAATATCTACTTCAGCAACTAAACTATCATCAGGTACAATTTTTAAGAGGGGTTCGATTTGATTAGGTGGGGTAACATAACCAGGGGTTGCGTTTAGATCAAAGACAGTTCCATTGACAGGAGAACGAATATCTTGGTACTCAATATTAACCTTAGTTCTCTGAATTTGTCCTTCTCGTTCAGCAATTTGTTTGTTGTTATCTACGATAATTTTGGTCAGTTGACTATCAATTTCAGCAATCCGCTTTTCGTTTTCAGCAATACTATCTCTGAGTCGTTTCTCTCCCTCGGAAATAGTATTTACTAACTTAGCCTGTCCTTGAGAGAGTGCGTATTTTAAGCGAGCATTTTCTTCTGTTAATTGGGCAATTCTAGAGGTACGTTCCCATACTCTTTGCTGTTGCTGTTCAAAATCTAGGATTCCTTGGGATTGTTCGGTATAAATTTGTTTATAGCGGTCAATAATCTCCCGTCTTTGTCGTTCAATTTGCAATTTAGACAAAGCGCCTTCTTCTAACAAGGGTTCAACATCGGAGAGAATCGCTTGTTCAATTTCTAGGCTTTTTTGAGCCTCAGCCATTGTTTTTTCATTACGGCTTTTAATTTCCCCTAGTAACTGCTTATCTACCTCTAACTGCTGCTTGGCTTCTGAGAGTTGAATTTGATTTTGTTCCAGTTGTTTTTGGATTTGTTCGTTTTCAAATTCGGTCATCCTCACACGAGATTGCAGTTCTGAGATCGCTACATTAAGCCTTGCTACTTGATCAGAGGTTAAACCAGCCGTTGATGGATTACTATCTCTCTGTAGCTGTAATTGAAACAGTTGATTCTCACTAACTAGAGCGACTCGATTACGAGCTAAATTAGCGATCGCACTAGGTAGTTTCAGGCGTAGAATTTCCTGTTCTACCTCGGCTTGACTCATGGGTTGTGCCATCAATGCTTGATAAAAGCGAGCTTCATTATCTAAAGCGGTGCGAATTGACTGTAAAGAGATTAATTCTGCGTTAGAAGCCCTTGGATCGAGTCTAACCAGAATATCACCTTCTTTTACTTGATCCCCGTCTTTAACCAGGACTTCTTGAACCACTCCATTGACGGGCGCTTGAATTTCTTTAACTGTCTCAACGGGTTTTAATTGACCTTGAGCAGCGATTACCTGTTCTATTCTGGCAAAAATTGACCAGATAATAACCGCCACCGTTACCCCCACGATACCAAGGGTAACTCCTCTAGCCCAGGTGGGAGATTGACGAAGAACAACCGCTTGATCTGTGTTAGGAATGGGAGAAAATAGGTTCTCTTGCTCTTCTTTAATGTAAGGGGCTGAATTTTCTGGTGGATTAGCCCCATTACCGTTGTTATTGTTGTTAAGTTGATCGTTGGCTTGCATTTTAGGTTTCAGGTGTTAGGTATTAGGTTTCAGGTGTGAGGTTTCAGGAGAGAAAATAACTAAGGAATAGGGATTCACCGAGTACAAGCAGGTTAACAGTTAACTATTTACTATTCACTGTTAACTATTAACTATTCACTGTTACAGTCCTGATTCTTGTTGTTGATAGAGATAGGCATAGCGCCCTTGTAAGCCCATTAATTCTTCGTGAGTTCCCTGTTCTACAACCGAACCTGCTTCCATCATAACAATGACATCAGCCGTTCTGACTGTTCCTAAACGGTGGGTAATGAAGAAAACCGTCCGATCTTTAAAGTGTTCTAGCAAATTCACACAAACTTGCTGCTCTGTTGCATAGTCTAAAGCGCTGGTGGCTTCGTCAAGAACTAACATCCGAGGATTTTGTAACACTGAGCGAGCGATCGCTACCCGTTGTCTTTGTCCCCCTGAAAGTGCTGATCCCCGTTCCCCGACTCTGGTATTATATCCATTGGGTAGGGTCATGATAAATTCATGGGCAGCAGCAATTTTCGCAGCTTCAATAATCTCCTCAATGGTGGCATCAGGATTAGTTAAAGCGATGTTATCCTGTACTGTACCGTCAAAGAGTAAGGTTTCTTGAGGAACAACCCCAACTTGACGACGGAGGGAATAAAGCTCTACTTTGCCGATATCATAGTTATCGATCAGAATACGCCCCGATTCAGGTTCATATAAGCGAGAAATTAGCTTGGTTAAGGTACTTTTACCTGCCCCAGATGGACCAACCACTGCAACAAATGTGCCTGGGGGAAAATCGATGTTAACGTTATTTAATTGCAATGGACCATGTTGTTTAAAACGGAATGAGACATTTTCGTAAGTAATTGCTCCTTTAATGAGGGGCATGGGGATATTATCCCGATCTTCTTCCGCTTCTTGGGGCGTATCCACAATATCTGCCAAGCGCTCTAAGGATAAGGCCGTTTCTTGGAAATTTTGCCACAGTTGGGTTAAGCGTAAAATGGGAGAAGTCACATAACTGGCAATAATGCG
>JBFRWQ010000559.1:0-8990 GCA_051439665.1 Microcystaceae cyanobacterium
CGTTTAATTTATCATCCTGAACAAGCTTATTTATTCCGTGTATATGCCAAAATATTAAGGGGAAAATCTGTCAAAGCGAGTCATATCACTGAACATGATGAATTATTATTATCGGGATTAGTTGTCATCGATCAAAATGGCCATTTGAAGGTAGCCAATCCAATTTATCGAAGTATCTTTAATGAAAAATGGATCTATCGTATCGTATCAGCTAACCGACCTTATCAAATAGAAATTACTCAATGGGAGTATTCTAACTTTGCCGATAACAGTTGTTTATTGCAAGGCAAAAAATTAGAAGAGGCGAAAAAATGGCAAGAAGGGAAGGAACTAGATGGTCTGGATTATCGTTTTTTAGCTGCTTCAGAAGGTATCGCTCGCAAAAAACAATCCCGTTCTTTTATAGCAGCTATTGGTCTCTTTATGATGATGGTAACAGCACTGATGGGAATAAGAACTTACCAAACTGTTCTCAGTTCTTATTTATATAAAGTCCCTTATAGTCGCAAATCAGAATTATTTAGTCAAGGAGAAGAAAAATTCTTTGTCGAAAAAGACAACTTTCATAAAGATCAAGGAATTTTAGCTTTCCAAAAAGCTAATTATACAGAAGCAACGGAGCTATTTCGTAAGGCTCATCTGGCTTTGCCTCAAGATCCAGAAGCTTTAATTTATTATAATAATGCGATCGCTCACCAAAGTCCAAACTACCTGACCTTGGCCGTCGTTATTCCCAGTGGTCAAAAAATTAAGGTTTCTCAAGATATTCTCAAAGGAGTCGCTCAATCGCAACATTTCTTTAATGCTCATCAACGGCAAAATCAGAAAAATCTATTGCTAAATATTGTTATTGTTAATGATAATAATGATGCTGATGTTGCTAAAATAGTGGCTCAAGAAATTAGTAAAGATAACAATGTAATTGGCGTGATTGGACATCATTATAGTGAATCTATTGTGTCAGCTTTACCAATTTATGAAAAAGCGGAAATTCCCTTAATTTCCCCTGTCAGTTCTTTGGGTGATATTGAGAGTGATTATTTTTTTAAAACTGTTGTATCTAACGAACAAATTGCCGTTCATTTAGCTGATTATGCAATAGATAACCACATAAAGAAGGTAATTATTTTTCATAATCCTCATCAGATTGATAGTAAGGAACTCACCCAAGAATTTTCGGAAAGTTTTCAAAAGCAAGGAGGCAAAGTAACTCAATTAATTGATGTCTCATCTCCTATCGATATTTCAGCAAAAGTTTTAACCGCTATTATTGAAGATCAAGCTGATGGAATTGTGTTGTTTCCTAATCTTGAGATGACATCCGTAGTAACTGAACTTTATCATATTCTTGAGCGGTTAAATAACACAACTATTCCTGGACTCAAAGAGGAAATTATCTTATTAGGTAGTCCGTCTTTGTATGAACCTGAAATCTTAATTAATGGGGGTAAAATTATTGATCGGTTAGTGTTAGCTGTTCCTTGGTTTTCTGAGACTGTTCGTTCAGAATATTTTGTCAGAGAAGCGCAAAGTTTATGGAAAGGGAAAGAAGAAATTAGTTGGCAGACTGCGACAAGTTACGATGCAACACAGGCTTTTATTTCTGTCATAAATAGCTTACAAAACGAAGGTAAAATTACCTCTGATTTGGTACAAGATCATTTAGAAGACTTGCATTTGACTCCAGAGTTAGCGTCTGGTAGTGTGATCAAGTTTTTCGATGGAGAGCTTGACTCTAATTCTAGGCCGGTTATAGTTGGGGTAAAAAGTCAGCTTGAGGAAGAGCTAGAAAACTACCTTAAATTTACTATAGTCGAAGAATGATTAGTTAAATAAATCTTGAAAATAGAGTTGATATAAATGACAGCGTATCTCTACCCTATCAGCTTTTCGAGTAATCAGCCCTAGTCGTTCTAAAAACTGAACAGATTCTCCTTTAAGTTGAGCAGAAGTTAAGGTTTTTTTATGTAAAATTTGTTGAAAAGTAGGTATCAAAATATCATTATTTTGTAGATAGTGTATCAGTAAACGAAAATGACTTTGGAAGGGATCTCGACCTTGAATTGCGTCCTCAAAGATGGTTTCAATAGAGTTTCCTTCTTGAATTTTAGTGATAATTAATTTGACTAAGTAGGGATTGCCTCCTACTAAATGCATCACGGTTTCAACAGTTATTGATGTCCAATTAATTTGATTTAATTTTGCTAGGGTAAGCACTTGATGTTGATCAAAATCGGATAAACTGACAACAGAGCCAACCCCCATTAAGGGAGAAGAATAAAAGTCATAATTGGCATACAATTCGGTGGAATGGACAATCACAAGACGCAGTTTACGCCAAGGTTGAGAGCGCTTTTCATGCCAACTTCTGAGAATCCCACAAATTTCATTGCCTAAGTTATTTGTTTCTAAGATAGTATCAAATTTTTCAAAGACAAAAATAAGCGGGTTTTTACTGGGTTTTAGGATATATTCTTCTAGGTAACGTCTAGCTTTATGTGCGGGCGTTCCTGTCCGTTTCCAAAATTTATCAAGGGTGGCTTCCTTGAGATTTAATTCTTGGGTAATGGTATGACAAATTGCGAATAGAAAATCCTCTGTAGTCAAATTTATGGTGGTTTTTTCCTCCTCACAATCAATAATGATAGGTTGATAGTTATCTTTTTCTAGCTCAGTGATTAACCAATCAACTAAACGGGTTTTTCCGCTATGATAAGGCGCTCGAATTCTTAAGAGAGATTGTTCTTGTTTGAGAACATTTAAACAATTTTTTTCTAAGGGAGGACGTTCTACATAGTCTTGAAGATTAACTTGATAGTTATGACTCGTTACTGTTTCTAGAGAAGGAGAAGCAAGAGGAAGCGCTGGTGATGAGGGTTGTACAGATTGAGAATAACTTTTCTTTTGCCACTCTTGATCAAAAACACTTAAATTACTAGAAATATCATATCCTCGATGCCATAAGGTGAGTTTAAAACTGCGGATTTTACCTTGTTTATTGAGGCGATGATCTTCTAAAATACCTAGAAATTTTTCGTTGAGATATTCAGATAATGCGTCCCGAATTTGCCAAGAAGATAAGCGCTGGCCACATTTTTCGGTTAATAATTCTAAGGTATTAAGCTCACCTTGAATCTTTAATTCTTTCTCATTAATCCAATTAAATTTAAGGGGAAGGTTGTCGCAATCTTCAAGCTCATAGTTAGCGTACCTTAATAGGGCTTCTAGTAGATATTTGGTTCTTTGTCGAGGAATATCTCCATAGGTGATTTTTCTAGCCATAAGGAAAAAGTGATAGCTGACGATATTTGACCAATCTTTGAGATATTGAGAGTTTAACATGGGGCTATGACGTGAGTTTTACCCAAGTAGAATCTCTTTTTCTCTTTTGTCTCACTCCATTATACCATTTCTCTCTTGTTTCACTCATTATACCATTAAGGTAAAAAACCTACCCCTGTAAGTTCTTCCCTTTCCCCCTCTCCCCTCTTTCTGAGAACCCAAAAAAGTGATTTTAAAGAAATGTAAAGAAGATTAATAACATTAATTAGGTAGTTCGTCTCTCTCTCAAGATAGAATTCAAACAGTAATTAAGGGATCAACCTACAACCATAAGAATTTTGCTAAAACCTTATCACCATTGACTTTATA
Source organism: Microcystaceae cyanobacterium (assembly GCA_051439665.1). Lineage (GTDB taxonomy): Bacteria > Cyanobacteriota > Cyanobacteriia > Cyanobacteriales > Microcystaceae > JBGTGT01. The sequence continues at coordinate 3,652 of JBFRWQ010000559.1, forward strand.
GGGATCTAGGATCAGGCAAAATTTATCCAAACTCAAAAGCATTCAGCACAATTACTTATCCTTATAATGTAAACTTTTTTATCATTTTTTAAGATTTCTGAGAATTTTTACTATACTGGATAAACACAGCACATAAGGGCTTGTGTAAATGTTTGTAAATGTTCATGGGTTTGTTTTAGGAGGTTGAAAATGGAATTAGCACAAAGATCCGACTTCGGTAAGTTCTATTCATTAACAATGATGAAGAGTTTCTTATTATGGAGTTTTACCTTAACCGTTTGTCTTTTAGTTATTGGTTTTCCCGTTATTGTTTTAATGGCAACAGTTGGCGCATTAGCAACCATTATTTTACAATCTGTTTTGCCAATGAGCGCTGTATTATTAGTGGTTAGTAGTCTTGTAGGAATTAATGTTTTGGGAATTGTGGTGGGTGCAGCAATTCTAACCGCCAAAGGAATACATCCCCAAGAAGTCCGTTGGTTAAACTGGTTACATGGTGATGCTTCTCCGACTTCTACATCGGTTTATGCAGCTTGTCCTTTAACTTGTAATATTACTCATTAATCTTAATCTATATCATATATTTGAGTTTGCATTAGTGGTATGTAACCCGGTTTAACCGGGTTTTTTACTGATTGTCATTTCAGATCAAATCAAGTTTATATACTCCAACTAACGTTTTAAGTTGAGGTACTTCACTTAAAGAGTTGTTAGATCAATTCCTAGTTCTATCAATTTTGCCAGAGCCCGATCTCGTTCTTGTTGAGCTTGATCTCGCTCTTGTTGAGCTTGGTTTCGTTCCTCAAAAATCTCGCTAGGATCTTTAAATTGCTCTCCACTAGGATAAAATACTCTCAAACCCTCCACACCCATCTCAAACCTTATTCCTAATGTTGGTGATGTCCAAGGAAAGTTAAGCTGTGTAATGGGCAACAATTCTTGATTTGGCTCACTACGAACTAATCCCCAAAAATCCTGAGAGTCAGGATCATAAAAAAACATCTCTAATACCCCATGTTCTTGGTAAAATACTTGCTTATTCGACATTTCTTTACGAGTGTTACTAGGAGATAGAATTTCAAATACCACTTGAGGAGGGATATTCTCTTCTTCCCACTGCTTATAACTTCCCCTGTCACCATCGGGTCGTCCGATGACCACCATCACATCAGGTGCTTGGGAGGGAGCAGGGGGAACTTCTACTGGCTGAGGATACCAGAGTAAATCTCCTGCTACGAATACTGTCTCTTCTTTGAATAAATGCTTGAGATTGGCGACTAAACGAACAATCCAGCGATATTGAACCGTATTATCGGCCATGGGTTTACCATCAGAATCGGGATAGAAAAATTGGCTAATAGCGGATGTTTGAACCATAGGTCTATCTTTAAGCAGAAAGGTAACAAATTTGATAGAATATGTTTAGTTTATGCTATCCTATTTAGTTCTATTTTACCAAGTTTTTCCAAATGTTGAAAGATTTTTTATCTTTATTTTTACAGCCCAATTGTTTGTTATGCGAGCGCTCTTGTCAAGACAATCTTTGTCAGGATTGCCAACAGCAATTACGAGGGCATAAGCGAGGCAAACCTACTCAAGATTGGAACAGTTCTTTGCCTCTATTTGTGTGGGGAGATTATGAGGGAAACTTAAAACGAGCCGTTACAACCTTAAAATATGAGCGTCTTCCCCAACTTGGTGAAGAATTAGGACAATGGTTAGGAGAAGCATGGCTCAAATCGGCGGTTGTTTCTAAACATAAAAAGTTAACTGTTATTCCCATTCCTCTACATCCCCAACGTTTAAAAGAACGAGGATTTAATCAAGCAGAAGTCATGGCCAGAGGATTTTGCCGAGTCACTCGTTATCCTTTGTTACCTAACGGTTTAAAAAGAGTACGAAATACTCCGAAACTATTTGACTTAACACCAAAAGAAAGGGAAAAAACCCTACTCAATTCCTTAGCATTAGGTGAAGATGCCAAAAAGAAGGCGATTAAGTCCCCTGTCCTGTTAATTGATGATATTTACACCACAGGAACAACAGTGAAGGAAGCAATACGGGTATTAAAACAGCATAAAATTGTCGTCATTGGTGTGGCTGCGATCGCTCGACCACGTTACAGGAAGCGTTAGGGGTGTGGGGAGTGTGGGGAGAGGGGGAAGAGGGGGAAGACCCTACTTTGATTACTGATTACTGATTACTGTTTACTGAAATAAGTGGAACTTCTCTTCATTTGTGCCTATCCTAAGATATGTGTGTAATGAGGAGTTAGTTGTTGTGTTGAGTCAAGAATTTTCAGCAGAGGTTAAGGAGCGCTATACCTACCAATTATCGGAGGTTATTCGGCAACGGGCATGGGTAGAAATTGATTTACAAGCCCTTGCTCATAATGTTTATACAATTCACCAATCTTTATCATCAAATACGGAATTAATGGCCGTGGTAAAAGCAGATGCTTATGGTCATGGAGCGCTCAGAGTGGCAGAAATCGCTTTACAATGGGGTGCAACATGGTTAGCCACTGCTACCCTTGGGGAAGGAATTGAATTAAGACAAGCAGGAATTACAGCCCCTATTTTGATTTTAGGCGCAATTAATACTCCTGAAGAGATTATGGCGATCGCTCATTGGCATCTACAACCAACAATCTGTAATATTAACCAAGCGCTACTTTTTGCTAAAACCTTAAGTCAAATCGAAGGATCTTTACCCGTCCACCTTCATTTAGATACGGGAATGTCACGATTGGGGACATTATGGCATCAAGCAGTTGAGTTTGTCAGCTTAGTTGAAGATTTACCCAATTTATCCTTAAAAAGTATTTATTCCCATTTTGCCACAGCCGATGATCCTGATCCAACCGTGATGAAGCAACAACATCAACGGTTTGAAACGGCGATCGCTCAACTACGAGATCATGGAATTTCTCTTCCTACTCTACACATTGCTAATTCTGCGGCAACCTTGAGCGATCCTAAATTACACTATGACATGGTAAGAGTAGGATTAGGACTATATGGATTATATCCCGCCCCTCATTTACAGCAAAATATAGATTTACAGCCTGTTCTACAAGTTAAAGCAAGTATTACCCAGATTAAGACCCTTCCTGTGGGATCTGGGGTAAGTTATGGTCATCAGTATGTCTGCGATCGCCTGACTAAAATAGCGGTAGTGGGAATTGGTTACGCAGATGGTGTTCCCCGTCGTCTTTCTAATCGTTTACGGGGTATTCTTCAAGGACAATGGGTATCTCAAATTGGTGCAATTACAATGGATCAATTAATGTTTGATATTAGCCATCTCTCAGAGGTTGAGGTGGGAGATGTTGTTACTTTAATTGGGAAGGAGGGAGACTTAGCAATTACGGCTGATGACTGGGCAGAAGAACTAGGGACAATTTCTTGGGAAATTTTGTGCGGTTTTAAGCATCGTTTGCCGAGAACAGTTTAGATATTACGGCAAAAGCCAAGTTAAGGGTAAATTGTTATCCGAGTTTTTCAAGCCAAAATCACAACGTTATTATGGTAAGATGGTGTGTCTATAAATCACTGTATTTTGTAGTGAGTAATTTTTATGTCTAAAAGTTTTTCTAAAATATTACATTTTTTGTGGTTAGTATTAATTGCTTTTACAATCACCATATTTTTGAATGTAAGTATATCAGAGGCGCATCGTCCACATGATGTTGTCACAAGTGTCGAAATTTCATCAGATTACAAGCAAGATAAGACAGTATTAATTGTTGTGAGAAATAACCTGTATCGTTCATCTGATGGAGGTGCTTCATGGCAACGTATCACCAAAGGTTTAGATTATACTAGCTTGTCCATCACAGCGCTAGAGTCTAGTCAGCAAAATGATGGCGTGGTATTTCTGGGAACTAGCGGAGATGGAATCTACCGCTCATCAGACAAAGGACTTAGCTGGCAAAATGCCAGTCAAGGTTTAGATGAACTTGTGATAGACCATATAATTGTTTCACCCACTTCATCGAAGGTTGTCCTAGCAAATGTATCTGACCGACTCTACCTAACTCAAAATTCTGGAGAGAGTTGGCAACAGGTTTTCCAAAGTAAAAGCCCGATTGAAGCTCTAGGTTTTTCTAATGATGGCAAATTAGTTATTGTTGCCAATACAAAGGAAATCTTGATATCTGGTGATAGCGGAGCAACTTGGCAAGTGAGCGATCGCACTGCATCTGGTCTTCCACTAGATAGTTCAATTGTTGCTATTGAGTCTATGCTAGGTGGACCAGTTAGTTCAATGTGGCTGGCGACTGAAACTCAAGGGATTTTTGAAACAACTGATCAAGGTAAAACTTGGGAAAAACAGGCAATTCCAATGGCCAATGAGGTTGTTAAAGATCTCAAAATTATTTCTGACTCCCAAAATGAACCACAACTATTTATTTCCACAGCAACTACTGGAGTATTCTACTGGGATGGCCAAAAATGGCAACCAAGAACTCAGGGCTTAAAAACTGATGTCCAAGCTAAAGAGATGAAGCAACCTAACTTTACTGAGCTAGAGTTCTCTTTAGATGGCAGTGTGAGTTTCTTAGCTGGTTTTGACGGTCTCTTCAAGTCTGAAGATCAGGGACAACAATGGCAGGACTTAGAAACCCTAATCAGGGCTACCGTTGTGGCAATGGCAGTTTCTAATGATTCAACTGTGGCAACTGTGGACTACGTGGGCAACATTAATATCAGTAACGATGGCGGTAAAACGTGGAAGATTGCTCAAAGAGGTCTGGAAGTCCCTTGGTTTACAAGGACGTTTGAATCAGTAGATCCTAACTACGATCCTCGCCGTTACTTTGATGTAACTTTTTCTCCAAATTATGAGCAAGATCAAACACTTTGGGCATCACTACTCTGGACAAAAGTAGCAAGAAGTCAGGATGGAGGTCTTTCTTGGTCAATCACTTCTCTGCCGAAGGAAGAACGGGGACTGACAATTGGTGTTTCTCCGAACTTTGCCAACGATCGGACTGTCTATATCCTAACTCAGGAGGGTAATCTCTATCAGTCTCAAAATGGAGGTCAAAACTTTAAAAAAGTAGGTCAGGTTCCATCTCTTAAACGTAACAGTGGTCCGTCTATTGCGATATCCCCTAATTTCGCAAGTGATAGAACTATTTATGTAACAGGAGAGAAAGGAATCTACAAGAGTACAGATGGAGGGAAAAACTGGGAAGCAATAAGTGAAAATACACCTATAGCAGAAGCAGCAAAAATGCAGATAGCTATCTCTCCAGACTTTGCAGAGGATCAAACTTTATTTGTTAGTACGAGGAATCAAGGTCTTTTTAAATCGCAGGATGGAGGAAAAAC
>JBFRWQ010000560.1:0-7927 GCA_051439665.1 Microcystaceae cyanobacterium
TACAAGAACAGTTAGGAGGGGGAACAGTTACCAGAGATATTGCTTCAGAATTTCTAGAAGGATTTTTAGGCATTTTAATTTCCCTTTTATTAGTTTTATTACCTGCTTTATCAATGGGACTCTATTCAGAAGAACGGAAAAGAGGAACGTTAGAATTATTAGCAACTTCTCCCGTTACTAATTGGGTGGTTGCGTTGGGTAAGTTATTAGGGGTAGTTATCTTTTTTACAGTTTTGATGAGTCCATTAGTGATTTATGAAATTATTGCTTTTAGTGCAGCATCTCCAGCGCTTCCTTTGTCAATTGTTATTTTGTCTCATCTTGCTTTATTACTCTTAGTTACTGCTATTCTGTCTTTAGGAATGTTTATTTCTTCGTTAACAGAAAGTTCAGTTTTAGCCTATATTTTAACCTTTGTTGCGATTCTCTTTTTATGGATTATGGAAGGAATTTCTCAAAGTGTGGGGGGTATATTTGGCGACATTTTAGCCCATCTTTCCCTACTAGATCACTATATAAATTTAGTCAGAGGTGTTTTAAATCCTAGTAGTATTGTTTTATTTTTTAGCTATATTTTACTCGGTATCTTTTTAACCGCCCAGTCTATCGAATCTCTTAGATATCAACGTTCTTAAATTATGAAAAATTTGCCTAAATTAAAAGCCTATTTTTATTTAAAATATTTATATATTCCTGCCGTTTTTCTTCTGGTTACAGGAGGTGTTGCGAGGGTTGTTACAAATGAGTGGACTCCTTTATATATAGGGTGTGCGATCGCAGGCGGAGTGTTACTCACAATCTGGTGTATCTACAACTTAATTGTTACTCGAAAGTTTTGGCAAAAACGTTCTACTCAAGCAGGAACCAATGCGCTGATTGCCACTCTATCTTTAGTTATCTTATTAGGGTTAATTAATTTTATCACCATTCGTTATACTGAACCGATTGATTTAACTGCTAATCAACTTTACTCTCTTTCTTCTCAATCAGAAAACTTAGTTAAACAGTTAGATAAACCTGTCACAGTTTGGATTTTTGACAAAGATCCTACCCCTAATGATAAACAGTTATTAGAAAACTATCAACGGGTTAATCCTCAGTTTAATTTTGAATATGTTGATCCATCTATCAAAATTGCCATTGCTAAACAATTTAATGTTCAAAATTTGGGAGAAGTTTATCTCGAATATGAAGATAAAAAGCAATTTGTACAGAATCTAATAGAGTTTAATCAGAAACAACCCTTATCAGAAATTAAATTAACCAATGCAATAGAAAGAATTCGTCAAAGTTATATTCCTACCGTTTACTTTCTTCAAGGACATGGTGAACCAGAATTAACCGCACAAGAAGGCGCAATCTCCCAAGCAGTTAATAGTTTAAAAGACAAAGGATATAAAGTCGAACCGTTAAATTTAGCGCAAGAAGCCCAAATACCTGAGAGTACAGATGCTATTGTAATCGCCAGTCCTAAAAGTAAGTTATTTGCCCAAGAAGTAGCTGCTTTAAAACAATATTCAGATCAAGGCGGAAATTTATTATTAATGATTGATCCTAATCTAGATCCAGGTTTAGATGACTTACTCAAAGATTGGGGTGTAGAATTAGATCCTCGAATTGTGATTGATGCGTCTGGCCGAGGGGAACTTTTAGGATTTGGACCTGCTACTGTTATTATTACTAACTATGGAAGTCATCCTATTACCCAAGAATTAACGAACCGTTATAGTATTTACCCCCTTACTCGTCCTATTGGTACAGTTGAAGCTGATAATGTAGAAGCAGTTTCTTTAGTCGTAACCGATGAGCAAATGTGGGGAGAAAGCGATCTAGACTCGACAGAAATTACTTTTGATCCTAATCGAGATATTGCGGGACCTTTTGATATTGGAGTCGCTTTAAAACGCACTTTAAAAACAGAAGAAACAGCTAGTAAATCTTCTTCTAGTAATTCCCCTACACCTGAAGCAGAAGTCTCTCCCTCTCCTAGTAATTCCCCCACACCTGAAGCAGAAGTCTCTCCTTCTCCTAATACTTCCCCCACACCCAAAGCAGAAGTTTCTCCTTCTCCCAATTCCAAGGCAGAAAAACAACCAAAAGAGTCTAAAATGGTAGTGTTTGGCAATTCAACATTTGCCACAGATGGATGGTTTGATGAGCAATTTAATGGGGATGTGTTCTTAAATTCGGTACAATGGTTAGTGACAGATAACGATGCTCCCCTTGCAATTCGGCCAAAAGAACCAGAAAATCGTCGGATTAATTTAACCCCCTTAAAAGCAGGAATCATTGCTTGGATGTCCTTAGTAATTATGCCGATTTTAGGACTCATCTTAGCCGCAATTACTTGGTGGAAAAGACGATAAGGTTAAGAGAATTTTTCAGGAGAATTAAACAAATGAAACTACAAAAAAACACATGGGGCTTATTAATCTCAGCGCTGCTTTTAGGAATAGGGGTAGCTGCTTATGAGTTTTCTAATAAGATCCCAACCACAGAAATTAAAACAGATAATCAACCTCTTGTCAGCTTTAAAGTAGAAGAGATTCAAACTTTGATTGTCAAAGATAGACGGATGACTTTAGAATTTCAAAGAAACGGTGATGAGCAGCAACCTTGGACAATGATTAAACCAAAACAAGGGATAGCCAATAATGCAGTCATTTCCTTTTTAACCAACTTATTGATTAATAGTGAAAGCGATCGCCGTTTTGCAGTTACCAAAAATCAATTCAAAGATTACGGACTCGATCAACCCTTTGCCACAATTACCATTATTTTAAAAGATCAGAGCAAATATCAATTGAAGCTAGGGGATTTTGATTTTCAGAATCAATTTATTTACGCCTCTCTTAGCCAAGATCAGGATCAATCTCAACCAGAAGTCCTATTAGTCTCTAAAGACTTTCAGTATGCAGTAGAAAGAGAATTAGAAGAATGGCAACAAGCAGAATAGTAGTACAGGCATCTTGCCTGTAACCAATTAAAAGTTAGAAAAATAATAGTAGTACAGGCATCTTGCCTGTAACCAGTTAGAAGAAGATAACGTAACATGAGTAAGCTCGTGGACTTTGGCTATCTGATAACCAAAGAAACACGAGCAAGAAGGATTTAAGTATTTAACCGGTTGGAAATTAGGAGAGTTATAAAGTCTTTTTAAAAAAGATCAATACTACTTTCTTAAACTCCATAAATTTTATTGAAAATTTTTGGCTTTGCTAAGAATAGTAACAGACAATGCTTATGAATTATGAAGTTCTTTATTTTTTCTTTTGAATTGAGTAACATAACTTTACAATCAAGTTTATTTTTCGTTATACTTGTGTTGGTAACACTGTAACTGCTGATCAATCTTCCCTCTCTTAAAACGGTATGATTCGCTACTGTTAATTACAGAAAAATTTGTTATCAAATCCTGTCATAACTCTAAATTGTTAACAAAATTCAATGAGACAGCTTAAAAAAATCAAGTTAGGATAATAATGGTCACAAAGAATGCCATAACTGGCTAGTTAATAGCACATTTGTTACCCAAGTTACCCACCACCAACCAATGATGAGGTGTCCATGAGTTCGCTGATTCAACCATCCCCAACCCCTTCCAACACCAATGATGATATTTTTACCACATCTGAGATATTCTTACGTCATCGTCTCAAATTGGTAGAAGACCTGTGGGAATCGGTCTTAGTTGCCGAATGTGGTCAAGAATTAGTTGAATTGCTCAATCAATTGCGAGCAATGTGTTCTCCTGAAGGTCAAACTACCGAAGACTCGGATTTGTCCATCATGGAAGTGATTGAAACCCTAGAATTAAATGAAGCGATTCGAGCAGCAAGGGCTTTTGCGCTATACTTCCAACTGATCAATATTGTTGAACAGCACTACGAACAACGAGATCAACAACTCGCTCGCCGCTCTAGTTATCAGGCGATGAGAGAAGCAGAAGCGAAAGAAGCCAAGCAAACTGTAACCACCTTTGATAATTCTCTTGCTTCATTGGTATTTGGTGTTAATTTCCTAGAAAGAACCTTGGGTGATACAGATAATATGCCCAAAGTAGGGACATTCGAGCAACTGTTTAACCAACTTAAACAACTTAATGTTCCCCCCCAACAAGTACAACGGCTATTAAATCATCTGGATATTCGGCTGGTTTTCACGGCTCATCCCACTGAGATTGTCCGTCATACCATTCGCCGTAAACAACGCCGCATTGCTGGTATTCTACAACAGCTTGACCAAGCCGAAGAACAAGCGCTGGGAATGGGGTTAAGTAACTCATGGGAAACAGAAGCTGCAACAGAAGAACTAAAATCAGAAATTCGTCTTTGGTGGCGTACCGATGAACTGCATCAATTTAAGCCCACTGTTCTCGATGAAGTGGATTATGCCTTACACTACTTTGATGAGGTGCTATTTGATGCGATTCCCCAACTCGCTAATCGTCTTGGTCAAGCCATTCATCGTACCTTTCCCCGCTTACGGCCACCGAAAAGTACCTTCTGTCATTTTGGTTCTTGGGTTGGGGGCGATCGGGACGGAAACCCCTTTGTCACGCCAGAGGTAACATGGAAAACAGCCTGTTATCAACGGGGAATTGTCTTAGAGAAATATATTAATTCTTTGAAAAAATTGGCAGATTTGCTCAGTCCATCCCTTCATTGGAGTAATGTTTCTCAAAATTTACTCGATTCTCTTGAGCGTGATCGCTTAGAAATTCCCGACATTTACGAAGAATTAGCGATTCGTTACCGACAAGAACCCTATCGCCTCAAATTGGCTTATATTCAAAAGCGCTTAGAAAATACCCAAGTCCGTAACCGTCTATTATCAGATCCTGAAGAACGTCTATTAGCCCAAAAACTCAATCCTAGTCATAGTTATCACTCAGGAGCAGAATTCTGGTCAGAACTCAATTTAATCAAGGAAACCCTAGAGGAAACGGGGCTAAAATGTCGAGACTTGGATGATTTAGTTTGCCAAGTTGAAATTTATGGGTTTACATTGACTCAACTTGATTTTCGTCAGGAATCTTCCCGTCATTCCGATGCGATCGCAGAAATTGCTGAGTACCTCAACGTTCTACCCACTTCCTATAACGAACTGTCAGAAGCAGCCAAAATCAACTGGTTAGTACAGGAACTGCAAACCCGCCGTCCCCTCATTCCCAAAGAGATCCCCTTTAGTGACAAAACCACAGAAAGCATCGAAACAATGCAGATGTTACGTCAACTACAACAGGAATTTGGCCTCGAAATCTGTCAGACCTATATTATCAGTATGACGAATGAGGTCAGCGATGTTCTAGAAGTCATGTTATTGGCCAAAGAAGCAGGACTTTATGATCCCGCCAGTCATGCAATGACTATTCGCATTGTTCCCCTGTTTGAAACGGTGGATGACCTGAAAAATGCACCTCAAATAATGAAACAACTCTTTGAGTTACCCATCTATCGGGATGCTTTGGCCGGAGGTCATCAAACCCCTGATTCTGCCACTCATTTCTCTTTACCAGATCCCCTGAACCTACAGGAGATTATGGTTGGTTATTCTGACAGTAACAAAGACTCAGGTTTCCTAAGCAGTAACTGGGAAATCCACAAAGCACAAAAAGAATTGCAAAAAGTGGCTCAATCCTACGACTTAACTCTCAGACTCTTTCATGGTCGGGGTGGCTCAGTGGGACGAGGAGGTGGTCCCGCTTATGCAGCGATTATGGCGCAACCCACAGGGACAATTAACGGACGCATTAAAATTACTGAACAAGGGGAAGTGTTAGCGTCTAAGTATTCCTTACCTGAATTAGCGCTATTTAACCTTGAAACCATTACCACAGCAGTGATAGAGTCTAGTTTATTAGGTAGTGGCTTTGATGATATTCAACCGTGGAATCAGATCATGGAAGAATTGGCCACTTGTGCCCGTAAAGCCTATCGGGGTTTGATCTACGAAGAACCCGATTTTATTGACTTTTTCCTGTCCTGTACCCCCATTTCCGAGATTAGTGAACTACAAATTAGTTCCCGTCCTGCTCGACGTAAGAGCGGTAAAAAGGATTTAAGTACTCTCAGAGCGATTCCTTGGGTCTTTAGTTGGACACAAAGCCGTTTCCTCCTCCCTGCATGGTATGGGGTGGGAACAGCGCTGCAAACCTTCCTTGATCAAGAACCAGAAGAAAATTTAAAACTCCTGCGCTATTTCCATTTCAAATGGCCATTTTTTAGAATGGTGATTTCCAAAGTAGAAATGACTCTTTCTAAAGTGGATTTACAAATGGCGAGTCATTACGTCAATGAGTTATCCCTTCCCGAAGATAAGGAGCGCTTTAACCGCTTATTTGAGCAAATTGCCCAAGAATATCATCGAGCTTGCCGTTTAGTGTCTTCTATTACCGGACACGATAAACTTCTAGATGGAGATATTCCTCTGCAACGGTCGGTACAACTACGAAATGGAACAATTGTACCGCTAGGCTTCTTACAGGTTTCCCTCTTAAAGCGCTTGCGTCAATATGCTCATCAGTCTCAATCTGGTGTCATCTATTTCCGTTATTCTAAAGAGGAATTACTACGGGGAGCGCTGTTAACCATTAATGGAATTGCGGCAGGGATGCGGAATACAGGTTGATTATTACGGATTAAGGGAGTTAATTGGCAAGTGCTAGGAGACTCCCCATCGGTTTATTAAAGCCCAGGTGTTGTTGTTGGGCTTTAGCCCTCATTACCCTCTTTTTCACTCATATCTTGCGCCCGCCTTGAAATTAATTTCAAGGCTAATAAGTAGCGTTCAATAAATTGAACTAAAATTTAATCATCTATTTTTGAGCTATAGTTATCTTTAGATGACGACACTGACTTATTGATATTGATTTGCTTAAGTTTTGAGATTAGAATATAAAAGAAATCTATACTCAAAAAATCATGCAAACTGTAACATTAGCTAATCAAATAACGGTACCTGCTTTAGGAATTGGGACATGGGCATGGGGAGATGGACTTTTTTGGGGGTATGGCAAAGATTATGGGCAATCTGAGGTGGAAGCAGCATTTAAGACGGCTATTGAGCAGGGAGTTACTTTTTTTGATACGGCTGAAGTGTATGGATTTGGAGAATCAGAACGATTAATCGGACGTTTTAAGGCTCAAATTTCTACCCCAGTTCAAATTGCGACCAAATATTTTCCTTTACCTTGGCGCTGGAATCAAGAGGCTGTTAGGGATGCTCTAAGCGCTAGTTTAGAACGTCTTCAGGTTCAACAAGTTGCTCTTTATCAAATTCACTGGCCGTTTGACTTTTTGATGGGACAAAAGGCGTTAATGGAAGCGCTTGCTAAAGAAGTCACAGCAGGACGAATCATTACGGTAGGGGTGAGCAATTATTCTGCTAACCAAATGAAAGAAGCTTATCAGTTTTTAGAAGCACAAGGAGTTACCTTAGCGGTTAATCAGGTGCGTTATTCTCTCTTGTCTCGTAATATAGAACGAAATGGCATTTTACAAACAGCGAAAGAACTAGGAGTTACGATTTTAGCTTACAGTCCTTTAGAACAAGGATTATTAACTGGAAAGTATCGAGTTAATCAAGATATAAAGCCCCAAGGGGCAAGACAATGGGATAATCGGTTTAGTCAAAAAGAATTAGCCAAAAGAGAACCCTTATTCCAAGAAATGGATAATCTTAGTCAGAAATATCAAAAAACCTTAGCCCAGATTGCCCTAAACTGGCTGATTCATCAAGGTAATGTTGTTCCGATTCCAGGGGCTAAAAACGCTAAACAAGCCTGTCAGAATGCAGGTGCATTGGGTTGGGAACTTTCATCGGATGATATAACTAAACTCTCTAAATTGTAATCATCTATTGTTAACTATTATTGCCAATGGCCAACCAAAATAAAAGCGCCCCAATAATAAGGATGATGATACTT
>JBFRWQ010000561.1:0-3622 GCA_051439665.1 Microcystaceae cyanobacterium
TATTATGGTATCCTAATTTTTGACCCATTTCTTCCTGATAGCGACGGGATAAGCGCAGCATTTCATCATTAAAGTCAACCCCAATCACTTGACCCTCTACACCGACTTTTTGAGCGATAATGTAACAGTTTTTTCCCGCCCCTGAACCGAGATCCAGTACAGTTTCTCCTGCTTGGATATAGCGAGTGGGATCGCCGCAACCATAGTCTTTTTCTATAATTTCTGAGGGTAAGAGATCGAGATAATTGCCTTCATAATCAGTGGGACAACATAAACTAGCTTGTGGTTGTTGAGCGCCTGCTTGATAACGAGTAAGGACTTCTTTTTCTACATTGTAGGAAGTAGGAGATGGGATCATGTTAGTATCTGTCATAAAATGATCAAGGTCGGATTGATTAACCGACTAATATAATTGAACAGTGAGAATCTGAAAATTACCTGAGATTCCCATTAGATCATACCGAAAAACCTACAAGGAATAGATCCCAATGGCAGACGACCTTCAAACCCCCGATATTAACCAGCAATTAAGCGAAATCCTTGCTCAACTCTCTGATTTATCTAAAAGGGTGACATCAGTTGAAGATAAATTGCTCTTAGTACCCGATATTAATCGCTACGGTGCATTACAACAAGCCTTGGTAGCTGGTAACTTTAAACAAGCCGATTTAGAGACAACCAATGTTATCCTGGAAGCTGCTTCTAAAACCAGAGACACCCTAACACCCGATGATATGCGAGGGATTCCCTGTGGTGTGTTACGGGTGGTTGATACACTGTGGCAGAAATATAGCGATAAGCGCTTTGGCTTTAATATCCAATTAGAAATATATAAAAGCGTAGGAGGAAGCTTAGACACCTTAAGAACCCAAGATAAAGCAATTATTCGCAAATTTGCTGATCAAGTTGGCTGGTTAAAAGATGGACAGTATGCAGGAGATACTTATGATCAATGGGATTTTAGCCTCAAAGCGCCCAAAGGAAGTTTTCCCGCCATTTGGTGGAAATCTCCTTATGGCTTAAAAATGGTCACGTTTTGCTTTATTCGCCTCTTTGAATGTAATACTTAGTGATGGGTAGGATGGGCTTTGCCCATCACATCAAACCCTGATCAATCTTAACCACTCCCCAGTAGGATAGGCTTTGCCCATTAAACCATCATAAATTTAAAAATGATATGATAAGTAGTCAAATCTACCATCTTAAGACTATCCCAATGTTAATCAAAAGCTTATCCATCTTATCCTTAGTTCCTGCTACTCTCATCGCCCTTTTAATTTTAGCCGTTTCATCTCAAGCCAACCCAATTACTGAATCCAGTCATTTATCTTCTTCAAGACTAATTAATCTCAATCAAACGAGTTCTTTTCTCACACAAGGCAATCAAGAAGTTAACCCTTTCTTGCATAGCTTAAGCTGCCCTTGTTCCATCTGTACAGGGATATCTGTCTCTAATAATATCTTGGTTCAAGAATAAAGTAAGCAAAACACTGATCATTTATCGTGGACTGACACAGTTACAATGAGGTAATCAAAATTGCTGTTGTTGGGCTTTAGCCCCAGACAAGCCTTATCCTAATGCACCAACTTAGCTCTGCCAGTCCATTATAATCTAACGATTTGTGCCTTAACCCATCTACTCCCTAACTGCATTTTTTAATAGCGCTATTCTGACAAAGTAATACTCAATCTAACCAACTCATCGAGCGCTTGGCGCATCCTTTACATTTTTGGTAATTTATGATTGAATGCAAGATGCAAGTCAATGGCTTCTTAAATATTTTTAATGCTTCATCTATATCATCCCCCTCACTAATACAACCAGGGAGAGAAGGAATATAAACAGTGTAACCCCCTTCGTCACTAGGTTCTAAAATGACATTGATTTTGAAAGTTGGTTGCTTAATTCTGAGCAAATAAATGCAATACTCATGATAGCTTTGTTTTCAAGCATTTAACTTGGGTTTGTTTACCGACTTTTCCCCTCTTATCTGGACAAAGTGATCCTACTCATCAAGCGCTTGGTACATTCTTTACATTTTCTGTGATAATGATTATTATCTTGAGAATGCATTCTTAAATTTAATCTTCTTGACATGACTCAATCTCCTCTCATTCCCAAACTCATCACTGAATCTCAGCCTCCTGTCAGTGAAGAGGATATGCTCCAAGCTGTAAGAACTCTTTTATTAGGTTTAGGAGAAGATCCAGACAGAGAAGGGTTAAAAGATACACCTAAACGGGTTGTCAAAGCCTTAAAATTCCTAACTTCAGGGTATCATCAATCCCTTGATGAATTGCTCAATGGGGCAGTTTTTCACGAAAAGACAGATGAAATGGTATTAGTGCGAGATATTGACCTATTTAGCTCTTGTGAGCATCATATTTTACCCATTTTAGGCCGTGCTCATGTGGCTTATGTTCCTGATGGGAAAGTAATTGGTTTATCAAAAATTGCTCGTATTTGCGAAATGTATGGGCGACGTTTACAAGTGCAAGAGCGCCTGACATCACAAATTGCTGATGCAATACAAGGATTGTTACAACCCAAAGGGGTAGCAGTGGTAGTAGAAGCCACCCACATGTGTATGGTGATGCGAGGGGTACAAAAAGCGGGTTCTTGGACATCTACCAGCGCTGTTCGAGGAATTTTTGCAGAAGATGCTAAAACTCGCCAAGAATTTATGAGTTTGATCCAACATAATCCCAATCGATTTTACTAAAGTTATTTGAGATGAAAATTCCCTGAAAATTAATTATTCAGGGATCATCTCTCTAACTCGTCGTGTCTAAATAATGCTCCTCATTCTGTCAAATTATGGTTCAATTACATCGTCCCCGTCGCTTACGTCGTACAGATGCTTTACGTTCCTTAGTACGAGAAACCCAACTAACGGTTAATGACTTGATTTATCCCGTTTTTGTAATGGAAGGGGAAAATCTCAAAGAAGAAATTACTTCTATGCCCGATTGTTACCGATATTCCCTTGATTTACTGTTAAAAGAGTTACAAGATGCAGTGAATTTAGGCATTAAAGCGATCGCACTTTTCCCTCTGATTGATCCCTCAAAAAAGGATAATGAAGGGACAGAAAGTTATAATCCTGATGGCTTAGTTCAACGCACCGTAAGAACGATAAAAAAAGAAATTCCCCAATTAGTCGTTATTACAGATGTCGCTCTTGATCCCTATTCCCCTTATGGCCATGATGGTATCGTCAAAGATGGACAAATTCTCAATGATGAAACCGTTGAAGTTTTGGTGAAAATGGCTTTGTCTCATGCTGAAGCAGGGGCAGATATCGTTGCCCCCTCAGATATGATGGATGGCAGAATAGGAGCAATCCGTCAAGCTTTAGAAGCAGAAGGTTCGATTAATGTGGGAATTTTAGCCTATTCAGCGAAATATGCCTCTGCCTATTATGGACCTTTTCGAGATGCGTTAGAATCTGCACCTAAATTTGGTGATAAACAGACTTATCAAATGGATAGTGCCAATAGTCGGGAAGGTATCCGAGAAATTGCTCTAGATATTGCAGAAGGGGCAGATATGGTCATGATTAAGCCCGCCTTAGCCTATTTAGATATTATTCGTCAGGTGCGAGATTATACCAATGTTCCT
>JBFRWQ010000562.1:0-2989 GCA_051439665.1 Microcystaceae cyanobacterium
TGGCGCAAGTGACCCCAAAACAGGCGCAATTCGCACAGTGATCAATCTTCCTGATAGCGCTTGTTCTAATCATCATCCCCTCGTTTTGTCGGGAATTCAAGAACAGGACTGTCGCCAATTATTACAACATTGGTTTAAGAAAAGACGACAGACGACAAGAGAATGAATTTAGAATGAAAAATGAAGAATGATGATACCTTGGCTATAGAAGATACTGGGTGTTTTCAATGATCCTCACTAAAAATTCATAATTCATAATTCATAATTCATAATTTATCTACTTTCTTCGCTCTGCTAAAACCTTATAAACATCTCGTATATCTACCTTATGATAAGCTAGGGCAACAAGGGTATGATAAAATAAATCAGCCGCTTCTGAAGCAATATCATTAGGTTCGTCATCTTTACAGGCCATCACCACCTCTGCTGCTTCTTCTCCAATTTTCTTGAGAATTTTATTGTCACCTCCTGCTAATAATTTACAAGTATAAGAAGTGTCAGATGGATTATCTCGGCGATCGCAAATCACTTTAAATACTTCTGATAACATATCCGCAGATGGTGCTTCTTTTTGCAGATCAATCTGATGAAAACAGCTTCTCTCTCCTGTATGACAAGCAATATCTCCAATTTGCTCAATGCCAATCAATAAAGCATCGCTGTCACAATCGTAGCGAATCGATTTCACTTTCTGAAAATGACCTGATGTAGCCCCTTTATGCCATAATTCTTGACGGGAACGACTCCAATACCAAACCTCTCCCGTTTCGAGGGTTTTTTCTAGGGATTCTCGATTCATCCACGCTAACATTAAGACTGTTCCATCTAGATAGTCTTGAGCGATCGCAGGAACTAATCCTTGTTCATTAAAACGAATCTGATCAAGGGGAATGGCATTTTGCCAGGAATGAGCTTGGGTTACATCCATGAAAATAGAAAAGGATAACTACTATATAATTATAAAGGTTGAATGGTCTTTTAACGTAACTGCTCACCGCAATAAGATTACTGCAATAACTACCCCCACTAACCCGGCTGCAATTACATTAATTACGGCTTGAATTGCGATGAGATTAGAAGGGGTAATTAAAGCGCCAGGGACAGCTAATGTTGTTCCTACTTGATTGGGTGCAATCACTGTTCCCCCTTGAGGTAGGGTTAACAGCTTGACTGTCAATTCACCGACTCTTAAAAAAGCAATCAAGACGGAAATGGCCATGATACCAAGATTTGTAAAGAGGCCAAGTCGCACAATGCGAACAACAGCTTTACGAGTTAGACGGGAATCAGCGTTTTTGAGGCGATTGGCTATTAATGTGTAACGAAAACACCAATAGATGCTAAAAATAAGCATCATTAAGCAAGTGATCGCTAAACCTAAAGTGAAAGCAAATCCTCCCATTCTCTGCTGTCCTGTTTGCCACAATAAATAAGCAAGAATTACTAAAATCGGAATAAATCCTAACAGGGTTTGTAAACCTAGGCCGATTCGCCCTAACCAGAGAAAAGGGGGAGCAATTTTTCGAGAAAATGAATCATCCATTAATCTTGTAGTAAATACTTTATCGTAAGGAAGGAGGGACTTCTAAGTGATTAGTTTCCATTAAACATTGATCGCCTAAAATTTCTTGAGGTGAACCATCAGCTAATATTTTACCTTGATTGAGTAAGAGAATGCGATCGCAAACTTCTAACAACAATTCTAAATCATGGGATGAAATCCAAGTAGTTTGTTCCGACTTTTTCAGAAACTCAATCAGCCGACGGCGAGATTTAAGGTCTAAATTAGCGCTGGGTTCATCGTATAAAACAAGACGGGGGTGCATGGCTAAGACTGAGGCAATGGCAACCATACATTTTTCTCCCCCTGATAATTGATAGGGTACACAGTCAAGTAAATGCTCAATATTTGTTAGTTGAACCACTTCCTGTAAACGATTTTCTATTTCTTGTTTTTCTAACCCTAAATTTTCGAGTCCAAAACAAATATCATCCCTCACTGTTGGACAAAAAAGCTGATCATTTGGGTTTTGAAAAACAACCCCAATTTCAGGACAAAAGTTTCCTAATTCAACCTTGTGATCAAATATGGAAATATGACCAGATTTGGGGGCAAGAATGCCACAGACTAACATAAATAAAGTGGTTTTTCCCGCTCCATTTGACCCAATTAATCCCACTTTTTGCCCTTCTTGTAATTGGATATCGATCTGATTTAAAACTAAGTCTTGATCATATCCAAAGGACAAGCGCTCTACTTGAAGAGGAAGATTTCTAATGAGTGCGTGAGTCATATAAATTACATAGATAGGAGATTATATAAAAACAGTACAAGCTTCCCGCTTGTGATAGGAAAAGCACCTATCTTACTGACAAGAGAATCAAGAGACTCATCACCTAAGTAAGGTTAATGAGTCATTTAATCTCTCCTTATTTTAGCTAAAGTTGTCTCATTAGAGGTATTTTACCAATTTTCTTAATAGTTAAGTCTTTCTTAAAATAAGATATTGTTATTGTGCCTGTTGAAAAATATCATCTGTTAGCAAGTTAAGGTTAGGAAATATACAAGATGTTAAGTGCTGGCCTTTAACAAACTTTTCTGTCTGATATTCCCCTTCAATTAATTGGCAAATTGTCACTGTTGGTTGCTTAGGTTTACCGATATGTGGCACAGGCATCTTGCCTGTCACCAACTAAAAGCTGATTCTGTTTACAAGCTAGAGGCTTGTTCTACAATTTTAACAATATTGGGGTAAAATAATTCCTCCTTTACTGTGGCACAGGCATCTTGCCTGTCACCAACTAAAAGCTGATTCTGTTTACAAGCTAGAAGCTTGCTCTACAATTCTAACAATATTTGGGTAAAATAATTCTAACAAAATCAGAGCAATTGATCCCATTAAAGTGACACCAGAAGCGATCATACTATGATGATCTTCTTTCAAGGCAATGGCAAAATTAAACTTAGGAGAAATATGATGAGCATAAC
>JBFRWQ010000563.1:0-2589 GCA_051439665.1 Microcystaceae cyanobacterium
AAGCAATAGAATCAATACTGACAGGGATAATAGTGGCTGCTCGTCCATAAAATTCTTGTAAACGGGAGACAACAATGGCATATTGCTTACAATCTCGGCTATCATCCACATAATAAACAATAATGGCAGGACGTTCCCGTTTTAAAGAGTCTGCTAAGGTGATTTTAGAAGGAACAAGAGAACCATTACCAGCATAGACAACGAAAATGTTACCATCTAGGCGATCATCGTCAATACTGGCAAATGCAGGGGACAAACAGCCCCAAAAGCTCAGAAAAACAAGGCAGATAATTAAAAATACCTGAATAAATAAATTGCGTCGAGTCTGTTTAATCGTCATAAATCGTTAACCTAACTTGAATTAAGAACTTTCGTTACCTAAAATAACACAGGAGCATGAAAGCCCTCATCTTTCAAGTGAAGGATGAAATGGGACTTGCTGGTTCTAACCAGCGTCTTAATAAACTATTGTACATTTATTAAATAAGTGCTATCGTAAGAGGATGTTAACAATGACTTACGACTACAAGCTCAAACTTAGCAAATCTCAAGCCCAAATAATTGAGACATATCTTGAGGTGTGCCGAAAAGTCTATAATTATGCACTCAAAGAACGCAAGGATTGGGTTAATAGTCGCAAGTCTTCTGTTAATGCCTGTTCAATTCACTCTGAATACATAATTAGTCCATATACTCCTAGACCTACCTACAGTTCTCAATGTAAAGCTTTAACTGAAGCTAAAAAGACTGCTCCTGAGTTAAATATTCCTCATTCTCAAGTATTGCAACAAGCCTTAAGAACTTTAGAAGCTGCTTTTGTTAATATGTGGGAGAGAGGCTTTGGGTTTCCCCGTTTTAAAAAGAAAATGAGAAGTTTTCTTTATCCTTCAGTAAAACAGGAATGGGTAAGGGATGGATGGGTTAAACTACCAAAAATAGGTAAGGTCAAGATGAGAATGTCTAGACCAATGCCCGATCGTTTTTTATTAAAACAAATTAGGGTAGTTAAACGAGCGTCAGGTTATTTTGTACAATTAATTTATCAGTTAGCTGTCAAGATTCCAGAGGCTCCAGTACATGGTCATCCACTAGGAATTGACATCGGACTTGATCATTATCTAGCTACGTCCGATGGAGAGTTAGTCAAAAGACCTCGATTCTTTAACCGTCTTCACGGCCAGTTGAAATTACTGCAAAGAAGATTAAAAAAGAAAAATATGGGTTCTAAGAATTGGCACAAACTTCAAGCTAAGATCGGTAGGATTTACCAAAAAATCCACGATACCCGAAAAGATTGGCACTTTAAATTAGCTCATCGTCTATGTGACCAAGCTGGCATGATATTTGTTGAAGATATTCACTTTAAAGCTTGGGCAAAAGGCTTATTAGGCAAGCACTCTTTGGATGCTGGCTTTGGTCAGTTTTTCAACATCTTGGCTTATATCTGTAAGAAAAGAAATGTCTTGTTCTTGAAAGTAGATAAAGACTACACATCTCAAATTTGCCCTAATTGTAATACTCATACAGGCAAAAAAGACCTTTCTAACAGAGTTCATAATTGTCCTAATTGTGGGTATCAAACTAATAGAGACGTAGCAGCTAGTCAAGTGATTAGAAATCGTGGACTCATTGCGGTCGGGCAGCCCGTGATTCAAAATGCTTGTGGAGACGTTCTGTCGGGGTCGTTCTTTGAACGGCTAGATAAGTGTCTATGAAGCAAGAATCTCCCGAATAAGCGCGTAGCGGATTTGGGAGAGTGTCAAAATTGGGAGTTATAAAGTGGCGAAACGATTTTAAATGTCTGAGCATCAGCCCAAAGCCAAATCAAAAACCCGATCTTTACCGATTCAACCCCAATTGCGATCTAGCTATTATGCTATTTTAGGGGTTCACCCGTCAGCGTCTGCGATCGAAATTCGTCAAGCCTATCGTAAGCTAAGTAAACAATACCATCCTGATACGACAGAACTCCCTTCTGAGGTAGCAACAGGGAAATTTCAGAAACTAAACGAAGCTTATGGAACACTGAGTAACCCAGAACGACGATCGCTATACGATCTCGAATTAGGCTATTCTCGTTGGACGGTGATTCAACCCCGGCCACCCCTTAACCAATCTAACTCAACAGATGATAACCGAAGCGCTTATCTAGATCCAAGCGATCGCCCTTTATCATCTGGTGAAATCTTTGCTTTGATTTTACTTATCTTAACATTTGGTGGTTGCTTGCTTTTAGTTTTAATTCTCGCTATGGTACGAGGGGACACTTCCACGCCCAATTTAGCAACTTTTGTAATGATTAACTATGGTTTTGCCTGCTGCGGATACCCCACTCTATAATCATCCTCTTCCCACTATTGAAAAGTGGTTAAACCGATTAGGATGTCAACAAGATCCTCAAAATCTTAATATTTGGACAATTAATCAGTCGAATTGGCAAGCAGAAATTATCCTTGATGTGGAGGAAATTCTGGTTTGCTATCTTAATGCAGCCCCAGATGGTAGTGATATTCGTCGGGCGTTTAAATATTCTCTCAGTCGCCAAGATGTAGAAGATGCTGTCTTTTCGGGTCCTTGAATAACAAGCAA
>JBFRWQ010000564.1:0-3527 GCA_051439665.1 Microcystaceae cyanobacterium
AGCTTGAAGACTTTAGTAACCAATATTTGAAGCAGTAATGATGACTTTTATTTAAACTTTAAATAACAATTATAATTAGAAATACTAAAAATATTAAATCACGTTAATTCCAAATTAGTTAAAATTATGATATAATGAAAAGGGGTATTTGTCCTACTCGTTAGGAGAGAATTATGAATGAATCGTTTAGTTCCTTAAAACCCAGTCAAAGAAAAACCCTAGAAGCTTTGAATCTAGCTTTAGCTCGTACTGACTTAGCTCAACTTCCTGAAAGGTGCAAAGAAGAGATTAAGCAGATTCAAGCAGATTTTCTAGCAGGACATTATCAAGCAATTCATAAAATTTCATACATTACTGAGCAAAATACCGCTCTTAAAAACGCTTATGAAATTGCCAGAGAAGAATTAACAGAACAATATTCTAGCCAATCAAAAGATAAATTGATTACATCACCCATAATCAATGGGCTACAGACGGAAGAGGAAAATACAACTGAGACTAAAGAAGTGTCAATTTTAAAAGAGCTAGATATTCGCAGCTTAACAATTAGAAACTTAACTTATCGCTTAAACTTATCAGAAGAGCAAGTCACTGAAGCAATTAAAAAACTTTGGGAACAAGGAAAAATTGATACCGCTAGAGGAAACTTATTAGGGAAATTTATTCCTCGTTTTCGGAATACTGACATGGCGCTTGATGACTATTTTACCTTAACCTTTCAAGGAAAGTTACAAGTTCAATCACTAGAAAAGGACAACTAAAACTGTGGAAAACCTTAGAATATTTCTGCTTAATTATTCACTTACCTGACGAGAATCATACCAAATCCAGGCAGCCGCAGCACATAAAGTAATATTTCCTACCACCGTCATAGCAGCTTGCAACGTAACTAACCAGTCCAACGATTCTAGATTATCGAAAAAATGCCATGTACAAGCACACATAGCGCTGACTAACGCAGGTAACATCCCTAGCGCTAACCATCCCCAACTGCGATCGCCTGTCACCTCTCCATATCGCCAGATAAACCAGATGGCTGCCATCCACTCAATCACACTCGAAATATGAATCATCCAGGTGGGAATTGATAGTGCGTTCATATTAGCCCTTAATAAGTTACGATTAATATCATTTTATAATAATTTTATTAAAGTACTGTAAATTTATCAAAAAAAACTGAGAGAAATCCGCTAGGCTTAGAAGTAGAGAGGTGCATCTCGAAATACCCTTCAACTGATATTTGAGGAGTCCTAAGACTAAAGAAGGTCATTTCCCTACCTTATCCACTAACCACGAGGAGATATTATGACTAACAAACGAATTGGCATTTTAACCAGTGGAGGAGACTGTCCAGGACTAAATGCGGTGATTCGCTCTGTTGTGAAAGCTGCACGACTCAAGGGTTGGAGCGTTTATGGCATTCCTTATGGTACTGATGGATTTATTGACATTGCTACTGGCAAATATAAACCCGAAGACTTGTTATTAACCACCCACGGTTATCAATTACCAGGTATTCTCAAAGGGTTGGATGTGTTGCAATTCCTCAGTGGGAGTGTGTTAGGTTCTCTGAGTAAGGGGCATCCCGAAGATCCTGAAATTGCAGCCACGATTCTGAGAGGATATGACATCTTAGGTTTAGATTCCTTGATTGTTGTGGGGGGAGATGGCAGCATTGATATTATTTATGATCTAGCACAAAAAGGTAACTGGAATATTATTGCCATACCCAAAACGATTGATAATGATGTTCCTTTCACTGAATTAGCGGTTGGTTTCTCCACGGCGGTTGATATAGTAACCCAAGGTCTTTATGATTTAACCTTTACCGCAGCTAGTCATGAAAGGGTGATGATTGTGCAGGTAATGGGACGAGATGCTGGCCATTTAGCGCTTCATTCTGGAATTGCTGGTGGTGCGGATGTCATCTTAATTCCTGAATTGACACCTTACCTTACTTCTGATGTGATTCATGGTTGCTGTGATCAACTATTGAAATTGCGGGCTGCTGGTCGTCAATTTGCCCTTATTGTGGTATCAGAAGGGGTAAAAAATGAAGTGAATGAGAAAGAAGCCTACATTGGAGATTATTTAGGTAAGCGCATTACAGAACATGGTCAATACCTTTGTCAAAATCATGATCCTGTATTCTGTAGCCTTGATCAATTGGATATTCGAGTCACAGTAATGGGACATTTACAACGGAGTCGTACTCCCCTATCAATGGATCGTCTTTTAGCGACTGTCTTTGGTATTCGGGCGGTGGAATTGATTGAACAAGAAGCTTATAATCAAGTGGTGGTATGGCGAGATGGCATGGTTAAAAATGTTGATCTCAAGCCAATTATCAAAATTATTAAAAAATGCCATGCAGAAAATCGCTGTGCATTTCCTGTCGATCCCAATGGGTTTATGGTTAAAACGGCTCAATCTTTGGGGGTTTATTTAGGTGAAACAGCAGATAAGTCTGCCCCTGTGATGGGTGATGCTTTAGTGGATGCTGTTCCTATGTATGTTTGAAGTTTGGTCAGATTATGTTTCTCTGTTTGTTTTTGTACCGATTCTTTCGGTACTTTTTTATAGCCATTGTCCAAACTAGTGCTATTTGGGTAAAATAACACATATTGAACTTAAGGAAGATTGACTATGCAAGTCAAAGATCTAACCGTTAAACAACTTCAAACCTTAATTCGGGAAACTGTCTTAGAAACTTTAGAAGATTATCTGAGTGATCCTGATCAAGATTCAGAATTGAAAGAAGACGTTAAACAGCGCTTGATTACTTCAAAAAAACGAACAGATGAAGGAGAAAGAGGAATTTCTATTGATCAAGCGATGGAAAAGTTAGGATTAGATTGAGTATCATGTCTTATCAACTTGAAATTAAGCCAGACGTATTGAAGGACTTAAAAAAGATTTCTCCTAATCTTCAGTCACGGATTCTCGAAAAAATGCGTTGGTTAGCCAATAATTTTGAAAACTTGACTCCCACCCCTTTAACAGCAAACTTGAAAGGATTCTTTAAATTAAGAGTAGGAGATTATCGCATTATTTATACTTTTGATGACACCTTAAAATTAATTACCGTACATCAAATTGGTCATCGTAGAGATATTTATAATTAGCAAATATATTCTATTTAACTTGACATTCATCGATTAACCTCACCTTATATAAATTTAAGGTAATAGGATTCATTTATAGCAATTCCCGTCGTAGTAAAGTACATAATTAACTGCTTTGAGACAGGAGTTAAAATATGATGATGTACCTCATGAGATGTGGAAACGCTATAGTTAATTACTCACTTTATAAAAGAGGAACATCTAAACTAAAATTTGGTAATACTTCTGCCCCTGATAAATTAGCAGGAAGCAAGATAACTTGTTGGTCTTGATTGGGTCGATAAATTTCTACTTGTTGCTGTTGGGGATTAATTAACCATCCTAGCCTTAAACCAGCGTCTAAATACTCTAACATCTTATCTTGTAAATCTTTTAATTGATCAGTTTTAGAACGCAATTCTA
>JBFRWQ010000565.1:0-10753 GCA_051439665.1 Microcystaceae cyanobacterium
TCCCTAACAGCAATCTCTCCGTTTCCGATCCCATTGCACTGAAAAGCGATCGCGGAATAGATTACACTCAATTAAGAGATTTCCTCGCCCAAGGACAATGGCAAGATGCAGACAGAGAAACAGCTAAGGTAATGCTTGAAGTCGCCAATAGAGGCCAACATGGCTACTTAAAGATTAAGGATATAGAAAACTTTCCCTGTGAAGATTTCAACACTATTGATCAGCTTTGGCTACACTATAGTAACGGTAAGTTTGGCTTTAGTGTACAAGCAGAACTTTATCGTTCTTTAGGGGGGACAAAAAATAATTGTTATGGTGAGGTAATGGAAAGATTTGGCGATATCGTAGGTTGGCGAAAAGGAGGAACTTGGTTGAATTATTCTGATTTAACCTTTGAGGTTTTTCCTCTTACCAATAAAGCCTATCTTCCCTTACCCTTGCCTTTAATTGATGGTAATAACTGCCTTAAGTGTGGTTTTGAGGGCGGTTGGGGTGTCTGTGTCGGAGTTGGCTGTCTCTTCTCTTGCTTTGAGACTTGCAATCTTAACACGACCGTTAATCAAGCTGTTAGTTGATAGTTTTGTCTAGTACACACCTATGTTATTCCGTTTTGCTCCTCACTCCGATAAACTAGACAAATAATAACTTTTGTTAAGACTAATAGCAGAAAAAATGAGCGACCCAACCAGTAATACTTATGATGTCATTGTTATCGGATCAGGAATTGGTGGATTAGTTACTGCCACCCAATTAGCGGCAAAAGGGGCAAAAGTGTTAGTCTTAGAGCGCTATCTCATCCCTGGGGGAAGTGCAGGCTATTTTGAGCGCAATGGCTACCGTTTTGATGTCGGTGCATCCATGATCTTTGGTTTCGGTGAAGAAGGAACAACCAATCTGCTGACCCGTGCCTTAGCATCAGTTAATATGAGTTTAGAAACTATTGCTGATCCTGTTCAAATTCACTATCATCTACCTGATAACCTAGAGATTAAAGTCCATCGAGCATACGAGCAATTTTTAGAAGAACTAAATCAACGGTTTCCTCACGAAAAAGAAGGAATTCGCCGTTTTTATGATGAATGTTGGCAAGTATTTAACTGTCTCAATGCGATGGAATTGCTTTCCCTTGAAGAATTAGGCTATTTAACCCGTGTCTTTTTCCAGCATCCTTTCGCTTGTTTAGGCTTAGTTAAGTATTTACCCTTAAATGCAGGAGATATTGCCAGAAAACATCTTAAAGATCCTCTCTTACTCAAATTTATTGACATGGAGTGCTATTGTTGGTCAGTTGTCCCCGCCAACCAAACTCCAATGATCAATGCAGGTATGGTATTTAGCGATCGCCACTACGGAGGAATTAACTATCCCAAAGGAGGTGTAGGACAAATTGCCACCAAGCTAGTAGAAGGATTAGAAAAAGCAGGAAGCGAAATTCAGTATAAAGCAAGAGTTACCGAGATTTTGACCCAAAATAAGCAAGCGATCGGGGTAGAATTAGCTAATGGGAAACAATATTTTGCCAAACGAATTGTTTCTAACGCCACTCGCTGGGATACCTTCGAGAAATTACTTCCATCTGAAGAGTTACCCAATAAAGAAAAGCGCTGGCAAAATCGTTATCAAAAATCCCCTAGTTTTCTCAGTCTGCATTTAGGGGTAAAAGCTGATTTACTACCACCAGAGATTGACTGTCATCATATCTTACTGGAAGATTGGCAAGCAATGGAAGCAGAGCAAGGAACAATTTTTGTCTCTATTCCCACCTTACTTGATCCTGAATTAGCCCCTGAAGGTCATCATATCATTCATACATTTACCCCTAGTTGGATGACAGAATGGGAAGGACTTTCCCCTCAAGCTTATGAAGCGAAAAAAGAAGCAGCAGCAGAAAGATTAATTAATCGCCTAGAAGCCATTTTTCCAGGTCTTAACCATGCGTTAGACTATCAAGAAGTGGGAACCCCTCGCACCCATCGTCGCTTTCTCGGACGGGCTGATGGCAGTTATGGACCCATTCCTCGACAAAAATTACCAGGATTGCTAACCATGCCCTTTAATCGTACCAGTATTAAAGGTTTATACTGTGTAGGCGATAGTACATTCCCTGGACAAGGACTTAATGCCGTCGCTTTTTCGGGCTTTGCTTGTGGACATAGAATTGCAGTTGATTTAAGATTGTAATTCTATGTGAAACAATGGAGTTTTGCGAAAACAAAAACACCAACTATTTAAACAGTAGGGTTGGCAAAGCCTGAGAAGCCGTTGAAACTAACGATAAATGGAGCTGCTTTGCCCACCACAACAACTATGGTACTAATTAATACCAAATTCGAGGTTATACCAAATCCGGTTTATATACCCTAGTTATAAATGAGGTAAGGCACTCAGCAGAAGGGTTTCAGGCAAAAAAGGAAAACTAGGTTTTATAAGTCGGATTGGGTTTCACAATTCATAATTCATAATTCATAATTTACAATTCACAATTCATAATTCATAATTCATCCCAAATCTTCTAAATTTATTTCTCGTTTATTAAAAGGTAAATCATTATTAATCGCATCCATTTCTTCTTGTTCCATTTGATTAATTTCTTGGATATAATGGCGTAAAATTTGGGTCATCTTTTGGCTATAAAAGCGATGTAAGCTATGATTAGGAGTAGCAGGAAACCCTCGTCTCCGTTTGTGGCTACCGCCCGCCCCTGGATCAAATTGTGTCACCCCATTGGCAATGCCCCATTCAATGGGTTTATAGTAACAAGCCTCAAAGTGCAAACAATCATATTCTTGTAAACTGCCCCAATAGCGGCCATATAATTTTTCCCCTTTGCGTAATAAAAAGGACATTCCCACTGGGCGCTTATCATCATCCTCTTCATAAGCAGCCATTAAGATAACTCGGTGACTATAGTGGGGATAAAGTTGATTAAAAAAGCGACGAGTTAGGTATTTACTACCCCAGTAAAACTTATCACAAGTACTGCTATAGAAGCGATAAATCATCGGATATAGATGATGAGGTATATCATCTCCTACCAACGGCTTCATGGTTAACCCTGCTTTATTAACCGCTTTTCGTTCCCGTTTAATATTCTTTCTTTGATTAGTTGTAAAAATTTTCAAATAGTCATCAAAGGTTTGAAAATCGTGATTACTCCAAATATAACTATGATGTAACCATGCAGTAAAACCACACCTCTCCATTAATTCTTTCCATTGAGGATCAACAAATAGGAAATGACAACCTGAGATTTTATTGCGATCGCAGAAATGATCAATCGCTGCTATCATAACCTCAGTAATTTCTTCTTCATTTTCCTCTGGTGCGATTAAAAAGCGGTATCCTGTCGCAGGAGTAAAAGGAGTCATCCCTAATAACTTAGGATAATAGTCAATGCCTAAGCGATGAGATAAGTCTGCCCATTGATGATCAAAGACAAATTCGCCATAACTGTGGTTTTTGATATAAAATGGAGCAGCAGCGATTAATTGTCGATTGCGCCGGACGATTAGATGACAAGGCTGCCATCCTGTCCTAGCCGTTGCACTGCCTGACGTTTCCAGGTTATGTAACCAATGCCATTCTAAAAAGGGAGTTTTTAAAGGTTCAGCCAGTGTATCCCACTCAGCTTGGGGAATATCTGCGATCCGTTGTAACCAACTAACAGTATATTGGGATTTAAGTTGTTCAACCATGAAGCTTGAGGGCGAGGATAGACCAATTGGGAGATATTATAACGCTAGTTTTATTATTTTGCTATTATGCTAGAATAAAGGTGAATAGTTATTTGAATTATAATTATGGAAAATAAACTATTTACGATTGGTCATTCTAACTTAGATATAGACTCATTTATTGACCTTCTAACGCAACAAGGAGTAACCGCCTTAGCAGATGTCCGTTCATCCCCCTATAGTCGATACCTTCCCCATTTTAATAGAGAACTTTTGAAAAATAGCCTCTCTAAGTTAGGCATTAAATATGTTTTTTTAGGTCAAGAATTAGGCGCAAGATCCCAGGATAAAAGCTGTTATGTTGAGCAAAAAGCCGTTTATGAAAAGATAGCCCAAACCCAACCTTTTGTCCAAGGACTTGAGCGCTTGATCAAAGGTTCTCAATCCTATCGCATTGCCTTAATGTGTGCTGAAAAAGATCCCATTACTTGTCATCGAGCCATTTTAGTCTGTCAACATTTAAAGCAATTTCCCCTAGAAATTAATCACATTCTACAAGATGGAAGCGTTGAATCTCATCAACATCTAGAAGAAAGATTACTAAAAATTCATCAACTAAATCAACCTGAACCTAATGCCACGGTACAATTAAGCTTATTTGAGGATTCAACCTCTACCTCACCTAATCAAACCTTATCACCCCAAGAAGCTTTACAAGAAGCCTATAAACGACAAGGTGATAAAATCGCTTATGTGGAGAAAGATCATGCCCAACACCATTAATTTATCAACCATTGGTTTTACCAAAAAAACAGCACAAGAATTCTTTCAACTACTGAAAGAAGCTAAGGTTAAGCGAATTATTGACATTCGATTAAACAATGTATCTCAACTAGCAGGATTTGCCAAAAAGAAGGACTTACAATATTTTCTCAAAGAAATTGCCAACATTGACTATGTTCATCTGTTGGATTTAGCCCCGAATAAAGATATATTAGATGATTTTAAGAAAAACAAAGGAGAATGGTCAAGTTATGAAAGTCAATTTAGAGATTTGATGATACAAAGGGAAATAGAGAAGAAAATAGACCCTGAGTTAATGCAAGATGGTTGTCTATTATGTAGCGAAGCCAAACCCCACCATTGTCATCGTCGTTTAGTTGCAGAATATCTACAAGAGCATTGGGGCAATATTAACATCTCTCATCTTTAAATAAAGATTAAGAATTGAGCCTGTAATATTAATTTTAGGAATTGTGTTGATTGATCGTCATTCTTTGGTATGCTGGAATTATACTCTAGGATAAGGATCTCAATCATGACTGAGATAATTTGTTTAGCGAATTCGTGGAAACATCACGAACGTTGCATTGCTGGAATTAATCCTAAAACTGGCCGTTGGATACGTCCTATTTGTCCTAAATATCCTGATGATGGTCGTGTACCGCCTGATATTCGACTGATTGACGGAGAAGAACCTCAATTACTGGACTTACTAGATATACCTTTGCAAAAAACAGGTAATAATTTTGGATTTGAATCAGAAAATCGGAATATTGCAGCAGGAAAGTGGCGCAAAATTAAATCAGTCTCAGCCACTGAGCTAATTCCATACTGTCATGATGATTACTATATTCTGCATAATACCGAAAAATATGTCACCGTCCCCTATTTACAATCCCTTCCTAAAGAAGAGCGCCAGACACTTCAATTAGTTTATGCCGAGTTAACAGTTGAGTGTAAATCAAAGGGGGGAAGAAATAACAGAAAATGGAAAGGTTCACTGATTACTGAGCAAGGAGAACAGTTAACCAATATAACAATTACTGATCCAGAATTTGTCCAAAAATTAGACGATGGTTATTATCCTACCCATCCTTGTTTAGTCACCGTTAGTCTTAGTATGCCCTATCGCTTTTCAGATTGGGAAGGAGATGATCCCTGTTGGAAATTAATTGCCGGAGTGATAGAATTATCTGAGCTTGATTTAATCTTAGTAGAAATGGAGCGAATCGGTTGGACAATTGATCAGGGACGACATTATTTAGAGCAGACATATCATAAGCACTCTCGCAGACAGCTATCTGATTATGAGGTGCAAGAATTCCTAACCCATTTGACCTCAATTCGGATTCGGGAATCAAGCAGGATAGATTGGGAAACCATCCGAAAAAATTAACTATAAAAGAGCAGCATCTGTGTCATCTTAGTTCAGATGTTGGCAAATGCGATCGCTGATTTCGGTAGTAATAGCTTCTGTCATAGATCACAGAAAATGTTTAAGATAATTGATAGCGTGAACGTTGTTATCTAAATTATCCTATCACTTCCACAGGACAACTCAGAATGGGCAACTTTGTAACTCGAAAAAGTGTTTTAACTGTACTCATTTTTGTGTTAACCGTTTTGCCAGCGATCGCTCAATCGTTGGAAACGGCTGATGTGGTATTAGATGGAAGACAATTGTTTGAAATTAGTAATGCAGAAGAATTCTCTGCCCAACAGAGGGCTGATTGGATTACTTTTCAACTGCAACAAGTCGTTAACTCACAAGAATACCCTCGTGTGGAAATTCAAGAATGGAATCAACGTCCTGCCATTATTATCAATGATCGTTATCTATTTACCGTCACGCAACGAGATGTTGAGCAAAATAATACAGTTAAACAACAGGGACAAATATGGGCGCAACTCATTGACGAGAAGGTGAGACAAGCTCAACAAGAAAGAAGTTTTCGCTTTTTGTGGCGAGCGCTAGTGACTGTTGCCTTTGTACTATTAGTTGTAGTTGCTATTCATTGGGGATTGGGACGGCTATTTAAGCGCTTGTTGCTGAAAATTCCCCAGTCATTACACTTAGACCAATCAACAGAGGAATCAACCATAAAACCCCTAGAAATTGCCCTTCAATTTTTCCTTTGGCTGCTGCGAATGGGATTATGGTTAGTTTTTTCCTTTTGGGCGACGAATTTATTCCCCTTAACCCGTAATTGGAGTTATCGTATTCGGGATAGTTTAGTGGATACGTTTGTTTCTCCCCTTGTTACTGTGGGTCAAAATGCCTATTCTATCCTTGATTTTCTGATTCTGATTGGCTTATTATTTGGTTTATTTATTCTTACTAATGGGGTAATGAATCTCTTTAAGGTAAGAATCTTGCAAATGAGTAGAATAGAACGGGGAATTCAAGAAGCGATCGCTATTATTGCTAAATATATTTTCTTTTTTATTGGCACAATTGTCATTTTACAAGTTTGGGGCTTAGATTTAAGTTCTTTAACCTTAATTGCTAGTGCGTTAGGGGTAGGTATTGGTTTAGGGTTTCAAGATATTATCAAAAATTTTACCAGTGGTTTTGTGTTGATTTTTGAGCGCTCTGTGCAGGTTGGCAATTTTATTCAAATTGGTGATTTAATGGGAACGGTTGAGCATATTGGGGCAAGAAGTACTGAAATTAGAACCCTTGATCAAGTCTCAATTATTGTCCCCAATTATCGATTTTTAGTCAATGAAGTTATTAATTGGAGTCATCGCAATCCCGTTTCTAGAATTCATATACCTGTGGGGGTTGCTTATGAAACGGATGTTAATTTAGTCAGAACGGCTTTATTAGAAGCAGCAAAAGATTATCCACAAATTCTCAAAACTCCCATACCTCAAGTTTTATTTAAAGGGTTTGGTGAGAGTAGTCTTGATTTTGAGCTATTAGTTTGGATCGCTGATCCGAGTAAGCAACCTTTGGTTAAAAGTGATCTTTATTTTCGTCTGGAAGCATCTCTTCGACGACATAACATTGTGATCCCATTTCCTCAAAGAGATGTGCATATTCGTTCAGGTTCATTTTGACATTTCCTATTCTGTCCCCTATATAATAATGATAGCCTAATGAATTGAGTTAATCTATGTGGTACAGGCATCTTGCCTGTCACAAACTAGAAGCTTACTTTACTATTTTAGGCTTACTGTATCTAATAGTATAATAATTTTGATGCTTTTTGATTTACATATCTGAGATTAAACTTTCTGGTAAATATTTGGGTTTAACCCATAAATTTTTGATACTCTTTAGGAATTGTTATCATACCTTGGTTGATTTTGATTTTAAATTTAACGGTTCTTAACATTTTAAATGATTAATTTTTAAATAATTTATTCTCATCATTGTATCACAAATTATGAAGGAATGCTGTTGATCAGAACTTACGCATTTTTAAAAAATAACCACCATTGGTAAGGGTTGAATATTATTCAACCCCTACAGGTAGTGCTTATAACTGGAGTTTGCGTAAATCCTAATTATCTCTATAAGGTTATTTTAAGGGGTTTGGATTGAATTTTGCACTCTTTCAATTTGTTTGGGTGCGTCTATTTCAGTAAATAATTCAATGGCTTTATCAAAATAAACTTTGCTTTTGTCAATCTTTCCCATTTCTTTATAGGTTAAAGCAAGTTTATAATAGGCTTCAGCAAGGTCACATATAGCCCCAATTTCTTCTAATATTTTAATAGATTCTTCATGATTTTCAATGGCTTTATCATAATCTTTTTGGCTGCGATAAAGTTCACCTATTCCAAGATGATAGATCCCTTTAAATAAAATATATTCATAATCATCTTTAATAATGCTTTCAAAAATATTTATTGCTTCTTCAAATGATTTTCTTAGGATTAACATTTGACCTAGATTGTATAGACCGTAAACTTTTATCCATGTTTTTTTTGATTTCAATAAAAAATCTTTTTCATGCAATGCTTGTATAAGATATTGAAATGATTTTTCGTTATTGCCAATTTTATGATTAGCCAAAGATAAACACGATTTAATATAAATTAAGTAAGGTTTACCTTCAATCCCTAAATTATCGGCTTTTTGTTCAAGTTCTTGAAAATTTTTTATCGCCTGATTATAATCTCCCAGCCTAATCAATATAAAATATAATGCTCCTGAAGTATCAATTTCATTATATTTTTGAGATTTATAATACTCGAAAGTCAACATAGTGTTATGTTTTAATGACTCCGAATAAGAATCATACGCCTGTTTTAAATTACCATTTACATGGTATAAGTCGCCTAGATATGCCATTAACTCTGAATAAACAAAGCTAGAAAGTTTTTTATTTATCAAAAACCGAACTAATTCTATACTTTTGATGATAAAACCAAAACTTCTTAGCATGCCTAACCAGCAAACTCCTCTTATTTCTCCCCTTGCTTTGGCTTTATTGGCCACTAAAAACTTAGCGCATTCTTCCCATTTTTCTAAAGCAAGATAATGATAATAAGCTTCAAAAGCTCTTAAAGCATCATCTACGGTATTAACTACTTCAACACTATCCGTCCCAAATTCTGCTGCTTGACGATTAGCTGTTTTCCAATCTTCAGTCTCTTTAATTCTATCCATTGCTTCTTGTTTAATAACTGGATGTAACCAATATTCACGGTTTTTATATTCTACTAAACCACGACTTTTTAAGCGTTCAACGACCCGTATTTTACGAGCTTTTACATCCCATAATAAACATAATAACCCATCAGTGGGAACAGTTGGGACATCCTGATAACGATAACAGCCTAACCGACATAATAACTGATAAGCATCAGGATCATGACTTTCTAGGCGATTAAACTGAGAAGTTACTAAATTTTTTAATTCTGGTTTAACTAATAAATCACCTTGATTTTCTTCCCAATATGCTACCATGTTACCCTGATTATCTTTTAAGATAGCACCTCGCAGAATATCCATTGCTTTCGCATTTCCTCCATAAGCATCACGCATCGCTTTAAGAGTAGGTTGATCAATGTTAATCTTGTGATAACTAAAATAGTCTTGCCAAGCTTCCTCTGTTAACCCTTCTAGGGGATAAGTTTCTATTTTTATAGCTGATTCTGCTAATTTTTCCCGACTGGTAATTAAAGTGATAGACTCCCCATCATGTTCACCTAATATTCGCAATAACTCCACATAATTTCGATGAGGTTCAATAAATTCCCCCTTGTCTAATGCAGGTTCTAAATTATCAATTAAAATTCCTACCCTACAGTCTTTTAACAGCCTTCTCAACTTATCTAAATTAGTCCCAAAATCTCTAGCAGGTTCTTGTTTAAAGTCTTGCTTAATCCATCCTTGAACAATACCATCAATTGGTGCTACAGATTCTTTATCTATCTTTGCCATATCCAACTCAATAATAAACTCAAAACCTGAACTCTGATTTTTAAGGTATTTTTTCCCTAATTCCGTTTTACCTACGCCACCACCTGCATAAATCATGATTAACTTATATTGTTTAGTCAGGTTATGAAGATCAGCGATCGCTTTTTCCCGTCCGACAAAATTGGGATCTAACACATCAGGATCGGGATCAGGATCGGGAATTGGTAAGGGTGGATCTTGGGTTAAATCCTCTGATTCTAACTTTAACTCAAAAGCCATGAATAAAGCTTCAATACGGGATCTATCGCTTCTGTTGGTTCTATTAATGATTCTACGAACTGTTGGCTCTGCTACTCTTCTAATATTACTTAGCCTCTCCATCTTATCAACAATTCTGATTGCGCTAAAATTATCGGGAAATTCCTCAGTAATTTTGTTCCAGATTTTGCGATATCCGAGATCGGATAAATAGTGACTGTTGCGATTGCGTGATCGTGATTGTGTCATGGGAGTTTCAACCAGAGAAATATTACCTTAACTTTCTGTCAGTCAAGCTTGAAGGAAAGTTAAGAGAGTTAAAGAGAGTGAAAAGTTACAAAAGGTCAGTTAGTCATCTAAGCACTTACCTTTATTTTATGTCCGCTAACCCTCTCTGCATAAGGGTTTCAAGAAATCTTAATCAAAAAATTTAAGTTTTTTTCCTTAAGCCTCCTATTTTTCCGATGTCCTCTTTGTCTTTTGCGTATTCTGTTGACAGATGGAGAAACAAGTTCACACGACTACCTTCTCTTATCTATCGAAATTAACCTCTATTAATTTAAGGAGACACACATTATGGCAAGTAAACAACCTAGCAAAGTAACTAAAGCGATCTCTGCTGTTACCACTGGTGTTGGTATTGCATCTGTCTCTTATACAC
>JBFRWQ010000566.1:0-4984 GCA_051439665.1 Microcystaceae cyanobacterium
GAAAGAAAACAATATGAAAATCAATAAACTCAAACAACGTTTACAACAGGATAGACCATCAGTTACCATTAACTTAACCATTCCTGTTGATATTTTAGAAGACTTAGAAACCATTGCACCAAAATTAGGTTTTTCCAATTATCAAGCCTTAATTCGTGCTTATATTGGACAAGGATTACGAGTTGATTGGGAAAAATTAGAAGAAAATCCCTTATCAAATTTGATAGAAAGTTTACGAAAATATGGAGTAACAGATGATATTATTGCTGCTGCTGTTGCGGATATTAAATCAAATTAGAATAAGATTTAAGGAGTTAAGTAAACAGCTTGAAAAGGGATTAAACTTGTGAAAGCTGATCATTCAGTGTGAGACGCTTAAGATAACATCCCTTTTTAACTAACTCTCGAATAAAATCACCTCTTTTAACACCACATTTACCGTAATTTCTTTAGTTTAACTATTAGGAACAGTTTCTTGATTTTCCATCATAATGATCTGATAAGCATCTTGAATATTTTTCTCAAGTTCTTCTAAGGTTTCTCCTTGACTAAAAACATTTGGTATCTCCTTTAGCTTTCCGACATACCAATCATCATCAATCCAGTATTCTAGGGTAAAACTACGTTGCATAGCCTGAACAATTGAACTCAATACTTGAAATCATAGCATAAAAATTACTAAGTATCTAGCATTTAGCTTTAATGAAACTCTTCGCATAGAATTACAACTCTTTTTAAATTTAATTAATACTATTAAAATCCCCTCTAATTATAGAGAGGATTTTGTTATTGAAGCTATTCTGAGGTTAAAGTATGCAGGATAATCCTTACATTTTATCCTCTGTTCCCTGTTACTTGTTTCCCATTGCCGACAAGGGATAAGTTGTGCTTATTACCATAACGTCGAGAGCGCCATTTCTGTTCCATTTTCGTTATGAAACCAAAAGGAAAACCTGCTGATTTATATAAATGGGAAGGGATATGAGCTTTGATTTCTTCGTGAAATTCTGGTAGCTCACTCCAATGACGACCATATTGAATATGATGAGCCGTATGATAGCCTAAGTTACAAGTAAAAAAGTTGTACCAACGATCCGTAACATTATACGTTGCTAGATAAGGATTATCCTCATCTAATCCAGCATGATGATCGTAAGTTGCATAAGCAGTCATAAATAATAACACAAACATGGGAATGATAAAAACAATCAAAGTGTTGAGCCAATTAATAGCTGATAATAAGCTTAATACCAATAGGGTTAGCAATATATTTTGAATCAGCTTTTGGCGAGACTTAGGATAATTTTTTCCTACTCGAAAGCCGATTGGGTAAGCCATGCTTGCAACTTTAAAACTATATTCAAGCCGAGACATTACTTTTCCCTGGCTCGTCTTCCAAGCAGATTCATCTTTAGATTGATCTAGATAATTAACATGATGGCCAAGATTGTGATGTAAAACCCAAAGTTCTCCCACTGTTCCTGTTTGTAAACCCAGGATCAATTCAATGAGACGGTTTGCCCAAGGACGGTAAAAAAACTTACAGTGCTGATGATGATGATTCCAACAACAGATCAATCCTTTAACATTAAGAGTGAGAAGTGTCCAGATAATAGGAATTAAGATAGAATCACTGAGGCATAAAACTAACAAGTCAATCCCAAATACTAGGACAATGACAGTAACTAAATAGTAATCAATTTGTTTTCTCAAAAGCATTTTTGAAATTCAGTAGATGAACAAGAGATAGCTTTAATATCTTACTTCATATCGGCGCTCATATTTGATCATATTTCTGGTTATTCCTGCAATGGGAGAGAGAGGGAGAGGGGGTAGAGAGGGGAGAAGGGGGAGATATGGGGGAGAGGGAGTGAATGGAATGGGATTTCAGAAACCCTCCATTATAAGTAAGAGTTTTAGGTGACAGTTTAGCCATAATTACCTTAAATATTTGACGACCGAAGAAATTATAGCAGTTTTTGAGAAAATCATAGCAAAATAATTTTAGACAAGAACTTTTAATTTAAAATCTCTCCCCCTAACATTCGTTTATATCTAACTTCTAACTCCTGTTTTAAAGAATGCATTCCTTGTAAGGTTTTATCCGCTAATAAGATCTTTTCTGCTGCTTCCCTCGCTAAATTTAACACCTCTTGATCTTCTACTAAACTAGCTAAAGCAAAATCAGGTAAACCAGACTGTTTTGTTCCCAGTACCTCCCCTGGTCCTCGCAGTCTCATGTCCATTTCTGAGATAAAAAAGCCATCTTGAGATTGTTCTAAGACTTTCAAACGTTGTTGTGCATCAGGGGTTTTACTACTACTAACTAATAAACAATAAGACTGATGAGAACCCCGTCCGACTCGTCCCCGTAATTGATGCAATTGAGATAAACCAAAGCGCTCTGCATTTTCAATTAACATGACCGTTGCATTAGGAACATCTACCCCTACTTCAATCACTGTGGTTGATACAATAATTTGTGTTTTATTATCTCGAAAATTAGTTAAGGCTTCTTCTTTATCGGCTGAATTCATACGGCCATGAAGTAACCCCACATTGAATTCAGGAAATACCACTTCTGAGAATCGTTGATGTTCTTCTACGGCTGCTTTTAAATCTAATTTCTCTGATTCCTCCACTAAGGGAAAGATAATATAAGCTTGACGACCTTGCACAATTTCTCGTCTGATTAAATCATAGGCTTTGGTGCGTTCTTTCCCAACTAAGGCGGTGGTTTGAATCGCTTGACGGCCAGGGGGTAATTCATCAATTTGACTCACATCTAAGTCCCCGTGTAAGGTTAAGGCTAAGGTACGGGGAATGGGAGTCGCTGTCATGGTGAGAACATGAGGGGATTTGCCTTTGGCCAGTAATTTTGCCCTTTGATGTACCCCAAAGCGGTGTTGTTCGTCGATTACAACTAATCCTAACCGTTGAAACTTGACAGGATCTTGGATTAAAGCATGAGTTCCTACTAATAAGGGTAATTCACCTGTGGCAAGTTGGGCATGAATTTCTCGTCGTTTTGCTATTTTGCTTGATCCAGTGAGTAATTCGACAGGAAGATGCAATAAATTAAACCATGAGACTAATTTTCGGTAATGTTGTTCCGCTAATACTTCGGTAGGTGCCATTAATGCCGCTTGATAGCCTGATTGTAAGGCTGCTAAAATCGCAAAAACTGCTACAATAGTCTTACCCGCTCCTACATCTCCTTGTACAAGGCGATTCATAGGGGTTTCTGCATCTAAATCTTCGTAAATCTCATTAATCACTCGTTGTTGAGCATTGGTTAGGGGGAAAGGTAAAATATTATGAAATTCTTCGATTAGTTTTCCTTGGGGACTAAAGGGAGCGCTTTTTTGCTGCTGTTTTTGTTCTTGACGACGTTGTAAAAAGCCTAGTTGCAGATAGAAAAATTCATCAAAGATTAAGCGTCGTCTGGCATGAGTTAGCATTTCAGGGTTTTCTGGGAAATGAATCTGTCTAATGGCTTCAGGCAGTTTAATCAGGCTATATTGTTCTCGAAGTGTACGAGGTAAGGGATCTTTAATCTGGGAAATCGCAGGTAAGGCGGCGATCACACCTTTTCTAACCACATCGGCGGTTACTCCTTCTGTTAAAGTATAAACAGGTAAAACTCGGCCAAT
Organism: Microcystaceae cyanobacterium; assembly: GCA_051439665.1. Taxonomy (GTDB): domain Bacteria; phylum Cyanobacteriota; class Cyanobacteriia; order Cyanobacteriales; family Microcystaceae; genus JBGTGT01. The sequence goes on from JBFRWQ010000566.1 coordinate 3,654, forward strand.
CGTTAAGGATTCAATCTCAGAAGAAGAACTTTCCAGTATTTCTAATTCAGGGTTATCGAGTGTTAACCCATATTTATTTTGCTTAACTAAGCCTGATGCAGCAACCGTTGATCCCATTGGGTACAAGCGCTTTTGTCTTTCTTGCCAACCTCGATTAGTAAAGCGATTTCCCGCAAGGAAGCGATTTAATTTGAGTTGTCCTGTCTGATCTCGAATAATTAACTCAAAGATGCACAGCTTCTTATTTTTGGGACTGGTAAAGCAATTACACCGTTTCACTGTCCCAACCACCGTAACAGTTTCACCAGCCACCAGATGTTCAATGGTAACTTGACGAGCATAATCCACATGATCCCGTGGATAGTTGAAGAGAATATCCCTAACACTGTGGAGGTTTAACCGTTTAAGCTGTTGCCCCTTAGCGTATCCTAATTCTCGTACTTGGCAAAGGGAGGTTTCTAAGGTAATTTGATTGACGTAATTAGATTTAACGGGCAGTTTAGCCGTTTTGGGTAACTTTGGTTGGGGCGGTTGGGTTGGTTTTTCCAGGGTTTGGCGTAAATCGTTGAGAAACTGCCGAGTTTGGGTAATTAAGCGCTGACGTTGCTTTACATCTAAATTAGCATACTGGGCATATTGTACAGCTAGTTCTTGCCATTTGCGGCGATCGCTTGTGCCTATTCCTATGGGAGGTTTTTCGCCAAGAGTTAGACACAAAAACTCACTAAAGCGGTATTGATTCCCTTGTAAATTAGAATATCCTCTTTCTGCTTCAACGGACAGTGCTTTTTGCAGTTTTACCCAGTCTGGCTTCATGATCGCTGATAAATGATTAATTAGTATGCCATCTTTTTATTTTAGGCGATCAAACCGTTCTTTAAAATCAGAACCCTAAGAGGGGATCACCTGCACTTCCAGGCATCACTTGAGTATTCAATGGATCAAGCCCAAAATCTAAAGGATTCAAGCTATTAGAGGAATAATCATCTATGTGAGTCATTCCTTGTGAGTAATTTGACAGAGTGTCTATTTCTGCTGCACTCAGCGCTTGGTTGTAAACTCGAACATCATCAATGCTGCCACCTAAAACATTTCTTATTGTCTCATCTTCCACACTATAGTCACCGTCATGAAATTTTGTAGCCCCATTTATGCCACCAATCCCAATATCATTGCCACGTTTCCATAGCTGAGAACCCGCTCCCGACCCAAATTGTTCTCCATCCAAGTAACCCGTCAACACATCTGCTTCGAGAGTGTCTGTTCCATCTAAAACTAAAGCTACATGATGCCAATGGTTAGCTGTAATGTCATCTGTATTTAAAAAAGTT
>JBFRWQ010000567.1:0-10227 GCA_051439665.1 Microcystaceae cyanobacterium
GTTCAACATAATCTGTCACGACAATATGATGCTCAATATTTTCCTTACTTAACCATTGTTGAAAGGATTTAGATGTGAGGTGATCGCCAATTTGTAAAACCGTTTTAATCGGATACCGTTGCTCAAAGCTTTCCTGTAAACATAAAAAATCAAAATAGGGAATCAATTGAGTAATCGATGAATTAAGTCTTAATCCTGATTGAATATCAGCAAATACTGGCCAATTCAATTTTTGTGCTAATTTTATCACTGCCTCTTGTTCAGAAATTTTTTTTAAGCGTCCAATACATAAAATTCCTGATTGAGATGTCTTGAGAATAGATAGGAGTTGTTGTTTGTCTGAGGGTTGAATCGCCAGTTGAGGAGCGCTAGATTTATGATAAGGAAGAGTGTTTTCTTGCCAGTATTTGATAGAGGGAATATTATCAAAATTAATCGTGTCAGACGTTGGGGCTAAGGGTTCACGAAATGGGCAGTTTAAATTAACAACACCCTGCTTAAAAGAGCAAGCTTGATCAATAATAGATAACACTGTCTGTGGTGCAATATTTAGATCAGGACAAGGTAAATTTAAAAAGAATTGAACATACTGTCCATATAAATTATCCTGTTTTATGGTTTGATTAGCACCCCTTTGTTGTAATTCAGGCGGACGATCAGCCGATAAAATAATTAATGGGATATGATTAGTTGAAGCTTCAATGACAGCAGGGTAATAATTAGCAGGCGCTGTGCCAGACGTACAGATCATAATAGCAGGGTTTCCAGTCGCTTGAGCATAACCAAGCCCGTGAAAAGCAGCCCCCCGTTCATCATAATAGATAATTTTCTCTGCTTGTGGGTGACGTGCCACAGCAACGGTTAAAGGGGTACAACGAGATCCAGGTGAGAGAATAAAATAGTGATAGCCGTTTCTGATGAGTTCTTCAATAATGAGAAAACCCCAAAGGCTGTTAAGGTTAGATAAGTTGACCAATGGTGTAGAATAGGTGTTTAGTTCGTAACAGGCAAGATGCTTGTGCTACAGTTTTAGGCAAGATGCTTGTGCAACAGTCTATCTGTATAGCATAATTTGTGCTAAATTGCAAATAATTGATCAACTTTTTTAAAGTTATGCAACAGTTATCTAACCAAGAAAGCGCTTATCAAGTCTGGAAGACAACAGAAGTTTCTCAAACTTTTCTAACAGGAGTACGAGGAGCAATTCCCCTAGCTGCTGAACAAATTGACGTAATTTTGCGGTTAATTAAATTAACCCAATTGCAGGTTAATTCTTTTTTAGATTTAGGCTGTGGCAATGGTATTTTAGGAAAAGCAATTTATCACCTATTTCCTCAAGCTAAGGGATATTTTGTGGATTTATCCGATACGATGATTGAAGCAGCTAAGGATAATATTGAATCAGACTTTCCTCAGTCTCATTTTATCATATCTGATTTGGGTCAACCCGACTGGTTTAAGTCATTAGAACAAGTAGAAAAGTTTGATGTCATCTTATCAGGCTTTGCTATTCATCATCAACCAGATACTCGCAAAACAGAAATTTATCAAGAAATTTATCAATTATTAAACAAGGGTGGAATATTTTTAAATCTAGAGCATATTGCTTCCGAAAGTCCCTTGGGAGAGAAAGCATTTGATCAGTTATTTGTTGATTCATTGTATAATTTTCATCAGCAACAAGGATCTCAGAAAAACAGAGAAGAAATTGATCAGCAATATTATAATCGTAGCGATAAAACAGCCAATATTCTTGCTCCTGTTGACTGTCAATGTCAGTGGTTAAGAGAGATAGGATTTGAAGATGTAGATTGTTTTCTGAAGATTTTCGAGATAGCTTTATTTGGTGGGATTAAAGGGAGTTGATCGGGTTGTTGCGCTTTAGCGCTTTACTTGTTTGAGGGGCTAAAACCCAACAACTACTTATCTAAACTTAGGAAAAGTTCATATTTTTTTGAGATAGCTTTATTTGGTGAGATTAAAGGGAGTTGATCGGGTTGTTGCGCTTTAGCGCTTTACTTGTTTGAGGGGCTAAAGCCCAACAACGATTTACCTACTTAGGAAAAGTTCATATTTTTTATTATTGCAATCGGTTATTTATTTGCTATAATGACTCGTGGACAATTATCGTTCTTTAGGGTGTATTAATTCTTATGGACAGTGAACTCTTACCTGTTATTTACTTATCAGTTTTACTCAGTATCCTAGCCGTCTCTGCTATTTTTATTATTCGGCAAATCTTAAAAACTCGTAAATCAGAAACTCGCTTTTCTAAATTGCAAAATAAACTAAAAGATCAAAAAGGAACAGCACAGGAATATTATGAACTAGGTGGATTATTTTTAGATAAGAAATTATATGTTCAAGCAGTTAATTTACTTAATAAAGCGCTTAAAGCGGAAGAAGAAATTGAGCCAGAAAACAAAGCGCTTATCTACAATGCGTTAGGATTTGCTTATTTTGCCAAAGAACAATATGATTTAGCAGTTCGTAACTATAAAGAAGCGATTAAGCTTTACCCTGAATATATTACTGCACTTAATAACTTAGGGAATGTCTATGAGAAGAAACAAATGACCAGTAAAGCATTGGAAACATACCAAGAAAGTTTAAAAATTGAACCAACAAATAAGACGGCCAAGAAGCGAGCCGAATCTCTTAGCAAGCGACTAGCTTAATTGAAGCAGCATTAATCCAACGAAACCAAAAACCAAAAACCTGATCAATTATCTCTTAAGGGTTCTGGTTTTCCGATTACTTCAAAGGTATGAGATCAAGTATCCTGAATCATAGGTGGATAACCAAGTTTAATAATTTGCTTCGGTAAAATAAAATCTTGAAGTTGCCATCCTAAAATCAGTCATAGCTAAAGGTGAGTAATTTCACAAGCACTCGCTTAACCCTAACTGTGATAAGATACTGTTAAATATAGTTTTCATCAAACATAAAATAATGACAACAAATAACCGAATGCTACTTTCTCATAACTGTGCGTTAACATCCGAGCAAGTATCATCTTTGAGCCGTAGTGATTTCGCCTCGATCTTTATAGAAGGTTTAAAGTCTGAGCAAAATTACCAATGTCGCTTAATTGACAACCCTCACTGGATTGTAGAAATCATCTTTGATGAACAGCAAACTTCACCAACAGAAATGGCTGAATTATGTGCTAAGTGTTTAAGTTCTTATCGTTCAACTAATCAAATCAAGAAACTTGATAATCACATCGTTATGCTATTAGGTGGAATGAAAACAACCCCAGCCCCTGGGACTTCTCCTACATCACTTCAACAGGGACAATGGGGCGTAGATGTAGTTGAAACAGTCTCACCTGAGCAGTTTCTAGCAGATATAAACTGGGAAACTATCATTAAAGAAAAATCATCTCAAGACATCTTTAAAGTCATTCAGATTGTTGAATAGTTGTAAAAGCTGTACTTGAGCGCTCAGTTATGAAATTAAGTTTATTAGTTCTAATATTGATATGACAACTCTCAATGAAGACTTAGAAAGCTTTATCGACGAATGGTACTGGGATGAAAAATTCCATCAATATGCACAAGAATTAGGTCAGTTTATTCTGGGCTTTCTCCATCACTTAACAGAACAAAACTTGTCAAAGAAAACCATCAAAAAACATACAGATAATTGTTGGTTGATCGGAGCATTTGAATGTGGCTATGGCTTTCGAGAACAGTTTTCTCCTGAAGAAGTTTTTTTCAGTTCAGAAGCAAATTATGAGACAGAATTTACCCGAAAAGTGAGTGATTCATCTTATGCGATCGCTTCCTATCGGTCAACTTGGCGAAAAATTTATAAATACACTCAAGAAGTATATCCTAGTATTGCCGAAACTTAAGCAACAGACAGTATGAATACATTTAATCAAATAAAAATTGAAGGATTTCGTCGCTTGCTTTCTGTAGAAATTACTATGCGTCCCTTAACAGTAATGATTGGAGCTAATGGAGTTGGAAAAACCTCTTTCTTAGAAATATTTTCCCTATTAGCAGCCTCCGCCAAAGAACAACTTCAAGCGAAAATATCTGAATTAAGTGGACTGAATCAAATACTTACAGTTGATCAAACAGAGCAACTTAAACTATCTCTACAAATGCCTGTTTCTGATCAAGAACCTTTACAGTATTCTTTGCAAATTTCTGCTAAAGGTCAATTCTATGAAATTACGCAAGAACAATTACACCAGCAGAAAAATAGCGATAATAATCGCCAGTTTAAATATATTGATTCTCATTATTTAGATATTAAATACTTTAGTCCAGATGACCGAAAATTATTAAGTCCAAGTTGGGAACATAACCTGTTAGAAACCTCTCTATCTCAAGTTCCTAAAATGTACAAAGAACCAGAAAACCTACGAAAAACACTGGCTTCTTGTAGTTTTTATCGTTCTTGGGATCTCAATTTTGCCCCAAGAAGTCCCATTAGATTACCTCAAGCCATGCGCCCTGCTAAACTTCCTGGTTCAAAAGGAGAAGATTTAGTCTCCTGTTTATATTATTTAAGAGAAACTGATCCTGATCAATTTGAGTTAATAGAAGATACATTAGCCTCTGCTTTCCCAGGTTTTGAACGATTAAATTTTCCTCCTGTAGCAGCAGGAACTTTAGCGATGACATGGAAAGATGAAAATTTTTCAGATCCTTTATATGTTGATCAATTATCTGAAGGAACATTACGATTCCTCTGGTTAATTACACTTTTATATAGTAAAGACTTAACAGCAGTCACCCTGATAGATGAACCAGAAGTGAGTTTGCATCCAGAATTACTAAAATTTTTAGTTGATATTATGCGAGAAGCTTCACAACGAACTCAGTTAATTGTTGCCACTCATTCTGATAGATTAATTCGTTTTCTTAATCCTAATGAAGTCTTAGTTTGTGATCTAGAAGAGGGGTTAACTACCATGAAATGGGCAGATTCTTTAAACTTAGATAAATGGTTAGCTGATTATACTTTAGATGAATTATGGTCGATGAATATTTTTGGAGGAAGACCATGAGAATTGCTATTTTAGTGGAAGGATCAACAGAGCAAGCATTTAAGCAAAGCTTACAGAATTTTCTACCACAAAAATTGTCTCAAAATCTGCCAAAATTAAAATTCATTACAGCAGGAAAAGGGGGACGTATTCCTAAAGGTGAGATACTTAAGCGAGATGTTAAAAGATTATTAGAAGATTATGATGCTGTGATTGCTTTAACAGATGTTTATACTGGATCAAATGATTTTAGGGATGCTGAGGATGCTAAACAAAAAATGAGACAATGGGTTGGAAATGAACCTCATTTTTACACTCATGTCGCACCCTATGAATTTGAAGCTTGGCTATTACCATTTTGGGATACAATTCAGAGAATAGCCAAACATAATCAATCAGCCCCTCATGGTGAACCAGAAAAAATTAATCATAATAATCCTCCTTCAAAACGAATTAAAGAAGTGTTTGAAAAGGGGAAGTGTCGAGATAGTTACAGCAAAGTTAGAGATGCTAGACGAATCCTGAAAGGACAAGATTTAATGAAAGCTGTTCGGGTTTGTCCTGAATTAAAGGCTTTTTTAAATACAATCATAACTCTGTGTGGGGGTAGTAAAATTGAATAACAATTTTTATATAAACGGTGTTTGACAATTAAACAACTCAATCCCTGTTACGATCAGGTTTTTTATTCACAATTCATAATTCATAATTCATAATTCATAATTCATAATTTAATTGTTTGTTCTTGCCAAAAGGTAAATCGTTGACGAAATTGATCAACCGTTAACCCTTGACTCCAATATTCAATTAAAGCATGGCCAAACGCCCAAGCATTTTGCTCAGGAGAGCCAGGATTCTCTAATAACAGTGGCCACAAAGTCATTAACTCAAAACTGAGGTTTTTCTCATCCTCTTCATTAAATAAAGGAAATAAACTATAAGCCATCTGTAATTTACCAATCACAAGGGGCAATTGTTCTACTGGAATTTGTTGGGCTAAAGCATAAGCAAGTGCAGGTGTTCCAGTTGATAAAGTAGAAAGAAATTGAAGGACAGGACTTTTCAGAAAATTGGTTAACCCCTGCGTAGTTGTCATTTGGAAGGTATAGCGATCGATAATTTGAGCGGCCGCATTAATACGACTATCTAAATTCCGCAAAAATCGGGCTAATCGTAGCTTTTTAGTAGGTTCAAGAGCTTCTATTAAGGCAATAGATAACTGATCTTCATTCCATGCTTGACGGTTACGAGGGGTATCTGCTGTGACAATAGGCAAAATTAGGTTGCTAAAAGCACCTAGTTGTTCACTACGATATTGAGTTGCTTCTCTGATGGCGATTTCTTTGGCTAATGTCCCTTCTTGCCAATTATAGGGGGGATTCCACTCCCGAATGGGGCGCAAGCGATCAACTTGAGTAACAAGGGTAATAATAGGTAAATCTTCCGCTTCAGCTTGGAGGATTTCTAAGCACTCTACATCCATTTGTAGCGCTGGATCGAGTGCAGGAGTTAAAAGTAGAATTAAATCTGCTTTAACTGCATAATCTAGCACTAAATCTCGCAATTCTCCCTGATTAATTTGTTCGTAACCAGGAGTATCCCATAGAGTAAGGGTTTCTTGATTTTGGGCTAACCAATGGTAACTTTGTATTTGATCCGTGCTGGGTAAAACATCTACCTCTGCTTTATCTGCACGAAAGAGGGTATTAATTAAGCTACTTTTACCTGCCCCTGTACGGCCAAACAAAAGAATACTAACTGGTTTTTGCTCAATTTTGGCAATCGGTTCTGTTTTCGCTACAATATCCCGAATTGTTTCAGTTTTCGCTTTCGGAAGAGAGGGCGAGTCAAGGGGATTAAATGTATCAGGAAGGGTATCTCCACTGTAAAGAGCGATCGCTTGTTGAAACAGGTTTTTTAAAGCAACTTCCCGAATCATTTGGCTAAAATGGGTCAATAATTGCTGATTCGCTTTACTAGCGTAGCCTTTACTCCCTAGTTTAGCTGCTGCTACCGTTGGGTTAATCACCCATTGCGCCCAATTCCAAATTTGCAGTAGTTTTCGGGCAGAGGGTTCAATTTTTTGGTAAGTTTGGTAAGTTTGATATGCCTGTCCCACAGTAACTTGATTTAACGCTGGTGAAAGCTGTGCCATCCAGCGATCTACATCTTCGGTTGTCCCCCGTATTAAACCGTAAGCTTGAGGAATATAAATATTGAGTAAGGGATATTTTACTTCAGGATGATAAACACGGGCAACTTCTGTCACTACTGTGCGACAGCGCTGCCAAAAGGTATCCCAGTCTTGCCAAATCGGTTGATCTTGTTGGGCTTGTTGTAAGAGACGATAAAAAGCAGCCTCAGCCTGCTCAAATTGGCTGTTTGAGGTTGTTTCGGAAGATAAAGGGGTAGAATCGTTAAGTTGGGTGTCTAAAGACCTTAGCGAGTCAGTAGAAGGACGTAACCATCGAGCTAACAGCGATCGCCAACCAGCCAACATTACAATAATAACAGCCCAAATCCAATCAATTCCCCATTGGTGAATTTGCCAACCTGCGGCAGTGATCATAAACCCTACAATTAAGATAGGGGGAAGACTAAGCAGACTCCATTGCCAAGCTTTTAGACGTATCATTAGTATTTTGTCAACTTTATTAATTAAAGATATATATTAAGTTTAGCCTAGAAACTCAGAGTTAATAATGAATGGCTAACCAGATACAAGGTGGATGAGAAGATGTATAATCGACCCTATGACGTTGATGCGCCTTAATCAATAAATAATCACCTGCTTGCAAAAAAATAGTCGTCTTATCTTCATAAATTAACCTTGCCTCTCCCTGCAATACAATTACCCATTCATCTCGATCTTGATCGTACCATTGATTTTCAGGTGTGCTTTGTCCCGTTGAAATAATCCGTTCAATGAGTAGTCCTTCGGTTGATAGTAAAGTTTCAAATAATTCTTTGGTAGGAAGCGGTGATGGTAAATCAAAAATATTAGCCATTTTCACTTTTATACCTCCTATTTTAATTGAGATATGCTACAGGATTGATTCATATTCTATCTTGAAAGTTTCGTTTTCTTATGTCAATAAGCAGTTAATATTTGAGTTGTAGGATGGTTAGATGGGAATAAATTAAGAAACCTATTAGTAAATCATCATTCACCATAACCCATCAAGGTTAATTTTTCTAGATCGGACAAGCTTCTGGGCGCAAGCCTTGCGCCCCTACAATATAAAAGGCTTCAAAGGTGTCAAATGTTCCAAACTACTCGTCGTCGTCTAGCGCTATGGTACACCATCATTACCGCCATTCTTTTATTACTCTTTGCAACTGGAATCTATTTTTATGTCAGAAGTACCCTAATTGATAGGGTTGATGATACCCTAAAGCACGTGGTTGAAGTGATCAACCGTTCCCTAGTCATTGAATCAATTACAGACAATAATCGCCCCCAGATTAATATAGATGCAACCTTTCGTCCCAATGTGGATGCAGTAGAAGATGATCATATTGATTTAGAATGGTTTAACCCCCAAGGTGAGCGAATTTGGTCAACTTTTAGCGATGCTCCCATTATTCCCTTAAATCCTAACCGTAATGCTACTACAGTCCGTCTTTCTTTAGATCATCTCCTACGTCAAGTTACCGAACGAATCGAACTCAATCATCAAGTGCTAGGCTATCTTAGAGTCAGTCATCCTTGGTTTGAAGTCACTAAACCAACCCGTCGCTTAATTGTTGACTTAACCGCCGGAATTAGCCTGATGTTAGCCTGTGTCGCTGCGATAGGCTGGTTTCTTTCAGGAATTGCGATTCGACCCGTTAAAGACTCTTATCAAAGTTTACGACAATTTACCGCCGATGCTTCCCATGAATTGCGCAATCCCATTGCTATGATTCAAACCAATGTACAACGGGCTTTAACCTATCCTGATGCTAACCCAGACATCCAAACGAAACAATTACAAGTGATCGAAAGATTAACTAAACGACTGGGAAACTTAGTCAATGATTTACTCTTTTTAGCCCGTTCTGATAGTGGTACATTACCTGTCGATTTCCAAGCAATTCCCCTTGATGCACTCCTTCTAGAAGTAATAGAAGAACAACGTAGTTTTGCTGAAGAAAAAAAGATTAAACTCTCTTTTAAAGTTTTAGATATATTAAATAGTTCCCTAGATGAACCCTTTACTGTTAAAGGGGACTGGAATCAACTGGCTCGTTTATTTACTAATTTAATTAGTAATGCCTTGACTTATACTAACGTTTCTATTGTTACTCCTAACCCCAAAGTTGATGTTATTTTACATCTTCTGGAAGTAGAGCGCTCCCCTCAATTACAAATACAAATTAAAGACAATGGCATCGGTATTCCCGAAGAAGAGATTGAGCGCTTATTTGATCGATTTTATCGTATTGATCCCGCCCGTCAACATCAATATGAATCATCTATGACGGGAGGAAGTGGCTTAGGGTTAGCCATTGCAGCAGCGATCGCAGATAATCATCAAGGTAAAATTAAACTAGAAAGTGTCTTGTATCAGGGAACAACTGTGACCGTTTTATTACCTTTAGATTAATTCTTCATTCTTCATTTAGTACCTAAAGTCTCCAAAGAATAAGAGGAATTGTTAAAAAACTCAGCAAAGTTGTTAAGACAATAGTTCTAGCAACCTTAGCCCCATCACCACCAAATTCTTTCACTAAAATCAGAGAATTAATCGCTGTGGGCATAGAACACTGAATAACTAACACCTGTAAATCCAACACCTCTAAACGTAACAATTGCCCCACTAAAAAAGCAATGATCGGGGATAAACCTAATCTTAATAGAGTAGCTAAGGTTTCAAACTTGCCAACTTGTAAACGAGTACTACTTAATTCTAATCCTAGTAAAATCAAAGCCAAAGGAATAGCAGCCCGTCCTAATTCTCTGATTCCATCCCCTAAATTTAACGGTAACTCAACCGCCCCTAAATTTAAACCGACTCCAACAATCATTGCCCAAATCAGGGGTAATTTTAAAGTTAACCCTATACCATATAACACACCATTTCCTCTGAGAATAGCGGGCATTAAACCAAATAAAAGAATACTAGACCCAATCATCACAATGATAGCCCGTTCTAATCCCTCATTACCCAAAGCAAACGTCACCACAGGTAGCCCCATATTGCCATTATTCGGTAATAAAGCTGTTGCCATTAAACTTT
>JBFRWQ010000568.1:0-4294 GCA_051439665.1 Microcystaceae cyanobacterium
GTATTGCATCGGGTTTACTCAGTTCTGGAAACACTGGAATGCACGTTAATGATCAGCTTTCCGAAAGCTATAGCTCATCCCAAGAAGCCAAAGTTAAACAACGGGATGAAAAGATCAAATCTAGCACTAATGGCAGTAATAAAGCTAAAACATCCAAAGGTTAAAGCTTATATTACCTAATGATCCTACGGTGGGCAATGCCCACCCTACCTAAACAAAGCACAGAACAACTGAAACCTCAATATTCAAAAGGAGATGCTCACAAATGATCCCTATAACCTCAAATTACTCTCAAATTCTTGTCCCTAATACTGTTTTTTCTCAAGCAAAAGAGCGATTTCCTATTAATCTCACACCTGAGAGCATTGCAGAATATAGAATTGAAGTAGAAACGGGAAAAACCCATCGATATCACCTGATGCAACGTCTTGAAAGACGTTTACGGTGTGCAACAAAAGAGGGGAATCAAACGCTTATTCAACAGTTACAAGCGGAATGGCGGGATCTTTTCCCAGAATATCCGTTACCAACTCTTTCTTAAATCAGTATTTTCTGTTCCCAAGGAGAACTTGGGGACACAGACTCTGCTGTTTTCAGAAATAATTCATCATAATTGAGACTAAAAACCATGAAAAAGACTCAGATTTACTACGATATGGAGAGTTTACGAGAAGATGTAAACCAATGGGTAAAACTCCATTTACTCTCTGTCAATCAACCCATATACACCCTAGCAAAATTAATTCCGATGAGAGAATGGATAGAAGTAGAAATTTTGCTAGAAGAACATGGGTATTTATTGCGTGATCGTATTGGAGACTTAATTCCTCGACAACGTTGGAGTGAAGATTGATTGACTGTTAACGGGAGAACAGTGTGGGCGCAAGGTTTGCGCCCCTACAATAATAATTCTTAGGGACATAACATGCTTTATGTCCTCAATTTACTGTGCAATACTAATAAAGTCAGGCAATTGATAAAATAGAGGTGAAGCTTAATTATATACAATAAAATATATGTAGGTTGGGTTGAGGCACGAAACCCAAAACAACCCAATCTAATGCACCAAATTAGCTGGAACAAACCAGTAGGAATCATTATTAAGCATCTAGCTCTCTTTAGGAAGAAACAGGTAAATCAAAGAGAACTTGAGTCATATATTTATCCGCCCATTCATTACCAAAGGCTTTTTCTAAAACACGCCGAGTTTTGTCATTTTGTTGTTGTTGACTGCAATAGTAGCGCTGACCAGTCAAATTAGCTTGTATTTGGTCTTCTGAAACGGGTTGAGCTTCATTAACTAATCGACAATGAACGGCTAAAAAATCAGCAACTCGTTGGATGAAAGCCATTTCCTCACTAGGTGAATTAGGACGGACAAATAGGCAAAAAGGCGAAAAAATATGTCCCCATTCTGGTAATTCCCGTGCCTCGCTAAAATTGGGCTTTTCTAAAGCAGAAAGCGCTTGTGTATAAGAGTCGGGCAAACAGCGCTCAGGATTGGAGGGGGATAAATCTGCGATCGCTGCACTGATCCCCCCTCGTCCTGCTACAATATCGCAACCAAACAGGGGTAAGGAATAGTTGGGCTGAGGAAACATGACACAATGGAGAATATCCAAATAAGGACCAACCTTAGCCAGTTCTAGATGGAGTTTCCGCAGTTGAGGGGTTTGATAACATTGATTTTTAATCACTAATTTTTCCCCTTCTAATTTCCCCTCGACATAGCCAAACTCGTCAGGGAGTTGATAGGGAGAAAGGGTCAAATTCTGTTGCCATGACTGGGTAATTAGGGTGGCTAATTCTCCAATTAGGGGATGAAGGCTTGTTTTAATAGAAACGGTTGACATTCTGCTCTCTTTTAAAGATTATGAGCGTAGGCTAGATAAGGCGATGCCCTCTGCTGCAGCTCGGAACGTTTCGACGGATTCGTTATAATCAATGGGTAGGACAGCGACCACATTTTCGTGGGGACGAGGAATAATTACCCATGTCTCTAAATTCGCTCCCTCAGTTTTTTCAATCGCTTCAATTCCTGCAGACATTGCTGTTCTGACTTCCTGTACATCTCCACGAATATTGAGGGTAAAGCGTGCACTTCCTGCCCGAATATATCCCACAATCGTAATTCTTCCTGCTTTGACCATCGCATCGGCGGCGGCTAAAATTCCTGGAAATCCCTTGCTTTCGATTGAGCCAACGGCCTGTTGTGCGGGCATTCTGTAAACTCCTAAAAAATAATGATTAATGAATATATTGATGATCATCAATAATGATCTTTCAATTTCTAAATATACGGGAAAAGGGGGACAGATCGCTCGGGTGTATGGTGGGTGGGCGGGGGGACATCCAGCGCTCAAGCCCGAAATTCTTCTACTTCTGGCGTATAATCCACGGGAAGTACCGCTAAGAGATTTTCTGGGGGATTAGGAACTATGTAATGACTGACCACATTTCCACCATATCCTTTAACGGCGGCTTCTAAGCCTGCATCCATCGCTTGTTTAACTTCAGAGACTGGGCCACGGATAGCAACAACAAATTCACCCCGTTCTGCTTTATCGAAATAGACTAAGGTAACTCTTCCCCCTTTCACCATTGCATCAGCAGCAGCTAACACATGGGGGAAGCCAAGGGTTTGAATGACACCAACGGCTTGAGGCATAGGACTAAACTTTGTTCGGATAATCTTTTATTATATAGCAATTTTCATAGTTGTGAGAAACAAAAGTTAAGCCCTTGATCCACTTTATTGATTTTCATGCTATTGAAAGCGAACTAAGTTAACTCGATACCGTTGTTTTTTCGTAACCGCAATGTCTCCCACTTCTAGACGGCCTGTGCCTCGAACAGCGATTAAATCACCTGATTCTACTTGATGACTAGCTTGGCTAATGTCTTTCCAATTGACTCGAACATCCCCCCCGTTAATCGCTGTAACCATTTTATTGCGAGACATTCCAAAACCAGCCGATGCGATCGCATCCAATCGTAAAGAGGCTTCTACTGTGGTTATTTCCTTTTTTTTGGGAGGACGAATTTTTAATTCTTCTAGGGAAATCGGTTGAACTTTAACGGGAACTGATCTTACTTGAACTAATGCCGTTTCCAAGAAATTAGCAATATCTGGACTAACAACCACTTGTGCGCCTCTTTCCCCTAAAACAATAATATCACCGACTTTATCCCGCACAATTCCTGTACCTAAAATTGCTCCTAAAAAGTCTCGATGGCTAGCAGGATCAAAGAGAAAATTGCCAGCAATATCTAAAGCAATCAGTTCAACTTGTTGGGGCTCAATTGTTAATTCTGAGCGCACAATTCCCACCCGTTGACGTTCGGCTTGGGGGTATCCCCCCCATGATATCAGCTCCACCTCGGTTAAGCGATTTAAGAGGGGGCGTACTTCAATTAAAATGGGAGGAGAGAGAAAGTCCGTTAGGGCAATTTCCCACGTTTTTAGTGCTTGTTCTGCTTTGTCTAATACCCGACTCACCTCTTCTCTATTTTCAACTCTTTTAAGTAGTTCTGCTTTAGGTAACATATTTTTTAATGACAAAAATTAAACAGTTGGTTGAACATATCCTTGTAAAGTTTCAGGATCAAATTGACGCAAAATAGGGGTTGCTTGATTTTTATCTTGTTCTGATCCTTTAACAACCACTAAATATTTCCCTTCATTAAGGCGGTTACGATAGGGAAGAGCATCACCGCTTCCTGTGGTTAATCCCACACCACCACCCACAAAAACACTGCCTAAACCACCACTCACTGCACCCGCTAGGCCACCAATGATATGATTGCCAGGTGTACCCGCCCAATCGAAGGTATCTAAGCCTGTAATGATATTAAAGGTATATCCTGCCACAAAGCCAAAGGGAACAAGCCAATAGGACATTAAAATGGCTCTTTTTTTGGCTTGGGATGTGGGATCGATCAGGCCAAATTCATCGGCGGTACGATAGCCCTTACCGATAATAGCAAGTTGTGAAGGACTCATCCCTGCTTTTTCTAGAGCAGTATAGGCTTCTTCTGCTTTGATGCGATCGGGTAAAACAGCAATTAGATAGTTCATATTAGGGAAGATATTATTTTCGAGAATAATCCTATTTTAATCTGCTGATACCAAATCCGATTTACATATCCCAGTTCTGAATGAGGCAAGACAGGTAGCAGATGTCAGAAGGGTTGTAGTGGATTGTTTCAGCTAATTTGGTGCATTAGGTAGGATTTAGGATGGGCTTCACCCATCAAATCATAGAATTAAGGCTTGTAGTAAGCCCTTTAGGAC
>JBFRWQ010000569.1:0-17454 GCA_051439665.1 Microcystaceae cyanobacterium
TAAAAACTAATAATACATGGCAAGTCCTAGAAGCAGGGGCTAATGCAATTGTGGCAGGTTCGGCTGTATTTAAAGCGCCGAGTTATTCAGATGCAATTGAAGGAATTCGCAATAGTCAACGGCCAGTTGAACGAGAATTAGCTACTGTTTAAGTTTTTAACAAAATTAATGATTACGAACGGGGGAACTGTTAAGTTCCCTTTTTATTTAGCCTCTTTGAAATATAATTTGTTACTCTCGTTCTGGGTGATAACTGAGGGATAAATCCTTCTACCGCTCGACTAAAGCCTTCAAAGGACGTGGCTATCTCTCGCTCGTTATTTTAGGTATGATGGGGAAGACATTCATCTGATTTAAAGCATAGGCTATGACAGATATGATTGATCGCTCCTCAGATCAGACAACCCTCCAAGATTCCATTGACAAGATAACGACATCAATCTGGGGAATTGCTGAAAATTGTCAAGGAGATAGCCAAGAATTACTGTTTTTGCTGCGTCAGCTAGAGCAAGCTCATCGTAAAATTCGCACAGAATTATTTGAAGCGAGTCTCCCCGATAATCGTCAAGCCCTTTACCATTTACTAAAGGAGATCGAAGATAAAGGAGGCTGGCCTTACATTGAAAGAATGAGGCTTAGGGAACTGTTAGGTTATCTTGCGCAAGATAATGGGCAGTGAAAAGTCAATTTCTTTTATATAAAACTATAAATAACAATTTATTCACCAAAATGAATACCAGCCAAACAAGAGGCCATCTACTCACCGAACAAAATAACCCCAATAGTCAAAATCTAGATCAATTAAGCTCCTTGGAATTAGTTGATTTATTTAATCAAGAAGATGCTCAAACCCTAAAAGCGATCGCAGGCGCTCGTCAAGCGCTGGCTAAAGCGATCGAAGTAACAACCGACGCACTTCGTAAAGGAGGGAGCTTATTCTACATCGGAGCAGGGACAAGTGGGCGCTTAGGGGTATTAGATGCGGCTGAATGTCCCCCCACCTTCTGCACCCCACCAGACATGGTACAGGGCATTTTAGCAGGGGGAGCGCCTGCCCTGATTAAAAGTTCAGAAGCGCTAGAAGATCGCCAAGAAGATGGCGCACAAGCAATGATTGATCACAAGATTGGCAAACACGATGTGGTTGTGGGAATCACAGCAGGGGGAACAACTCCCTATGTTCATGGTGCGCTGCAAGAAGCACAAAATCGGAGGGCGACAGCGATCGCTATGAGTTGTGTTCCCCAAGACCAAGTTACCATTCCCTGTGATATTGATATCCGTCTTGTTACTGGTCCAGAAATCCTGGCGGGTTCCACTCGTTTAAAAGCAGGAACAGTGACCAAAATGGCTTTAAATATCCTGTCAACAGGGGTTATGGTACGCTTAGGTAAGGTATATGGCAATCGCATGGTGGATGTTTCTGTTACCAATCAAAAGCTAGAGGATCGGGCTTTACGCATTGTTAGTGATCTAACAGATGTAGATGGAGAAACAGCTAAAGAACTGCTACAAGCCAGTGGTAATCGGGTTAAATTAGCTCTATTGATGCAATGGACAGGCTTATCTGTGAATGAAGCAGACTCATTATTAGTCAAACATCAAGGACAATTACGAGAAGCTTTAAATACTTTTAATGGGATGACCTAGCATCTTGAGAGAAAATAATAATAATGACCTCGCAACAGAAGGAGACACACTCGATGTCGGATAATCGGAGAAGTCGCATTGTTACAGAAGGCGCACAAAGAACCCCAAACCGAGCCATGTTAAGAGCAGTAGGATTCGGCGATAATGACTTTAATAAGCCTATTGTCGGACTTGCTAACGGCTATAGTACCATTACCCCCTGCAATATGGGCATTAATGACCTTACACTACGGGCAGAAGCAGGACTGAAACAAGCAGGAGCAATGCCACAGATATTCGGTACAATCACCGTTAGTGATGGTATTTCAATGGGAACAGAAGGCATGAAATATTCCCTGGTTTCCCGTGATGTGATTGCCGATTCTATTGAAACCGCTTGTAATGGTCAAAGTATGGATGGTGTCTTAGCCATTGGGGGTTGTGATAAAAATATGCCAGGGGCGATGATAGCCATAGCGAGAATGAATATTCCAGGGATTTTTGTCTATGGCGGTACGATTAAGCCAGGAAAACTGGATGGGGAAGATTTAACCGTTGTCAGCGCTTTTGAAGCTGTTGGACAGCACAGTGCGGGTAAGATCGATGATACCCGATTAGCAGCCATTGAACGTAGCGCTTGTCCAGGCGCTGGCTCTTGTGGCGGAATGTTTACAGCTAATACTATGTCATCGGCCTTTGAAGTGATGGGCATGAGTTTGCCCTACTCTTCTACCATGTCAGCAGAAGATGCCGAAAAAGCAGATAGTACAGAAAAATCAGCCTTTGTTTTAGTTGATGCGATTCGTAACCAAATCTTACCGAGTCAGATTTTAACTCGTAAAGCCTTTGAAAATGCTATTTCTGTCATTATGGCGGTTGGGGGATCAACCAATGCAGTGTTACACTTATTAGCGATCGCTAATACCATTGGTGTTCCCTTAACCCTAGATGATTTTGAAACCATTCGTCAGCGAGTTCCCGTCTTATGTGATCTTAAACCCTCTGGGCATTATGTAACCGTCGATTTGCACAATGCAGGGGGAATTCCCCAAGTCATGAAGCTGTTACTTAATCATGGCTTATTACATGGGGATGCACTGACAATTAGTGGTCAAACCATTGCCGAAGTGTTAGCAGATGTACCTGATACTCCACCCGAAAATCAAGATGTCATTCGTCCTTGGGAAAATCCTGTGTATCAAGAGGGACATTTAGCTATTTTAAAAGGTAATTTAGCCCAAGAAGGGGCAGTTGCCAAGATTAGTGGTGTAAAAAACCCCGTCATTACCGGACCCGCACGAGTATTTGAATCAGAAGAAGACTGTCTCGATGCGATCTTAGCAGGGAAAATTAAAGCAGGAGACGTGGTTATCGTGCGTTATGAAGGACCAGTGGGCGGTCCTGGGATGCGAGAGATGTTAGCGCCTACCTCTGCGATTATTGGCGCTGGTTTAGGGGATTCTGTGGGATTAATTACCGATGGTCGTTTTTCTGGTGGAACCTATGGCTTGGTTGTGGGCCATGTTGCACCAGAGGCTGCGGTTGGGGGTAATATTGGCTTAGTTCAAGAAGGAGATAGCATTACCATAGATGCGTCTCAAAAACTCCTGCAAATCAATGTATCTGATGAGGAGTTAGCCAAGCGCCGAGAAAGTTGGCAACCTCCCCAACCTCGTTATGTCAGGGGGGTATTGGCTAAATATGCCAAGTTAGTGTCTTCTAGTAGTTTAGGTGCAGTGACGGACTTAAATCTGTCTTAATAGCGTAGGGTGGGCAATTAAGAGCAATGATGACTATGAGCATGACTCTTCCTATGATTGCCCCCCAAAACTTTGATTAAAATAGTGTTGTTGGCCTTTAGCCCTTTTGGATTAAGTATTCTAATATATAAGTAAAATCAGCCAATGTTGAAATTAATGAAACAATTGCTATGGCTACATTAAACAAAGTTTCTGGAAAACATCAGCAGTTAACATAAATTATGACTCAGGTTAAACAGCAATTTAAGCAAGTTTATCAGCAGGATTTAATTATTTGGTCTTTTCTAAAACAAACCATTTACCTATTATAAGATAATCGTTGAGCTTAGTCGTTAGACCATCTAAAATGAAATCAATAAGAGATTTTCTTAATAGATATACACTTCATGATTCAATCTTAATGTCCGCTAGAACTCATTGGGATGGTAAGGTCGATTTAGAGATTGATTTTGATTACGTTTGGAATAAAGAACTAGATTCTAATATTTTGGGCATAAGGTTTTTCAATGTATACGAGATTGTCGATTACAAATTAGATAGGGTAAATATAATTATGGATGTTGAGATAGAAAAATTGAACGATTATGACTATAGCTTTGTTGTCTGTGACAGCATAAACTCAGATGACATTTTCATATTAGAGTTTTCTTTATGTGCTGGTGGCAATCTTACTTTGATATGTAGTGAGGAAATCGAGTACATTTTTCACCATTAGTGCGATCTTTCGACAAAAATCTTACTTATCCTGAGACACAAACTGCTTTAGCAAAGTGGGATCAAGAGATGCAAAAAGGTTAATTTTCGTCTATTGCACAATATGAAATAGATAATGTTCCTGAATGGGAAGGGTGAGGTAGTGAGAAAAGTTGATTAACGTCAATCACATTAAAATTGAATGGACAAAGCCCATCCTACTATAAACAAATTTAGGAATGAGAGCATCCTGCTCGCTGCCAAAAATTCCGACTCTTCTAATAAATATTTATTTGAAATACAAACTATAAGATAGATAACCTAAAATGGCTATTGCATAGGGGTTTGAGAATATTGTTGTTTTTGAGTTTGAGACACCGCCATCGAAGCGGCTGAAGAAGACACAGGAGATTCCCTTAAAATATCGGGATTAAAACGATAGCCCACATTGCGCACTGTCTGAATAATACTCGGTTGTCGAGGATCTGTTTCAATTTTCTTTCTTAAAGAGAGAACATGAGTATCAATTGTTCTGGGATTATCGATCGCTTCTGGCCAAGCCCGTTGTAGTAATTCTGACCGACTGAGGGGATTACCTTCAGATTGTGCCAAAATATAAAGTAAACTAAATTCTTGAGGGGTTAAATCGATGAAATCCCCCTTATATTGTACTCGACGTTGAACCACGTCAATTTTTAAATCACCATAATCGAGATATAAAGGAGCAGCCGAGACTTTAATCCGTCTCACCAGCGCTTCTACCCTAGCGAGGAATTCCTGCATTCCAAATGGCTTACGAATATAATCATCAGCGCCTGCCTTCAACCCTCTAACCACATCGCTTTCATTGGTTTTAGCAGACAGAATAATAACAAGGGATTGACGTTTTTGGGAGAGCCAGTGACAGAATTCCACCCCATCCCCATCAGGTAAATCCGTGTCTAGGATAACTAGGGTTGGCATCCGTTGAGCGAGCGCATGACGAGCTTGATGGAGATTAGCACATTGTTGGACAGCATAACCCGCTTGCTGTAAGTGCCACCCTAACAGCGATCGCAGGTGGGGATTCCCCTCCACAATTGAGATATAGACTAAACTCACCCTTGTTTTCTTCCTGTTTGACTTGTTTTGGTTAGACTATCAGAGGAAATGTTAAGAATATGTAACATTTGCTACTCTGAAATTTAAAAAAGTGTTGACAATGTTAGCGAATCATCATTTTGGTCTTTTTCCGAAAAATCAGAAGATTGATTCTGTTTTATTCGGATTTAGTGGGTACAATGGAATTGAAACCCAATTAAGGTAGGTTCGTCTTTTATGACTAGCTTGCCCTAATTATGCCTAAACCATAACACAATCTCACAATTGTTGATCTAACCTATTGTTGTAACTACGTTCAACTGCATCTACCATGCTTGAAGATCCCCAAACCATTCGTTTTTACCAGAAATTAACCGATTCGATGGTCAATTTATGGGAAAGAGGCTACCGTATGGATGAGATTCGTTTATACATGGACGGTTATCTAGCCAGTCTGCGTCACTCTAATACCATCGAGCCTTATTTAGTTCATCGCTTAGAAGAGGCGGCCTTTTCTTTCCTACAAGATCCAATCAGTTTTAATCGTCCCGCTACCCAACCTGAACCTGAAATTGAATTTGGTTAATTTATCTGTTTTTTCACAGAGAAAGCCTGCTTTTGCAGGCTCCATTCCCTTCTTTGTCTTTATTAAGCTTAGGAAGCTAACGCAACCTCTAGCGTCTGTTGCAATTCTCCACTTTGATAAAGCTCAATCAAAATATCTGAGCCACCCATAAATTCTCCGTTGACATAAACTTGGGGAATGGTTGGCCAACTAGAATACTCTTTAATCCCTTGACGAACCTCTGGATCTTCGAGAACGTCAAAAGTTTCGTAGGGAACTCCTAAAGAATTAAGGATTTGCACAACATTATTAGAAAATCCACATTGAGGCATGAGTTTACTGCCCTTCATGAAGACGAAAACCTTATCACTTTGGACCAATTGATCAATGCGTGCTTTGAGTTCGGGTGTCATCATTATCGTCAAGGGTAAAAATTACAAAGATGTACCTCCCTATTCTAGCTTGAGTTCTTGGGAAACCTCTCACTGTGTCTAAATATTGTTTTTGATTGATATATGTTAATTAACAAAAAATAAAGATAAGACTAGATAAAAGCAGAAATAAGCTATTAATTGACTTTTTTGCACCCTTGATCGTCCTGGTGAGCAGTAAAAAAACTTGATTTTTTGCAACAAACTGTTACATTAAGAAGGCAGTTTTATTGATATTCCTAATCCAAAGAGAGGGAAACCTAAAAAATGAGACGTGAAGGGAACAAAGATCATGAATGAACAATCCTCTTCTCCTGAAGCCATTGAAGCGCCCACCAATGAGCCTCAACCTACCTATGTCAAGCTGGCCATGAGAAACATGGTGCGCAAGAAAGGAACGTCCTTAAAGCACTATTTCTTAACTCTAATCGGCTTGGTAGCGGTTTTAGTCGGTTTATCATACCTAACACGCTAGGGAACGGTAATGATCAAATCAGTAAGCTTTTCTGAGGAAACTCTAGAAGTCAGTGTTCAATACGCCGAATCTGTTAAATCGGGATTGGATGCTGACATAGCATCTATTTCTGCTCAAACATGGCAAAACTGGCTACAGACTTGGCTAGACACCCTTACTGATACCATTCCTAACCATTATGCCTACGCCTTAACCCTACGTTTAACTGATGATGCAGAAATTCAACAGTTAAACCATCAATATCGTCAGAAAGATCAACCAACTGATGTATTAGCGTTTGCGACTTTAGACTCAGATTTTCCAGCAATTAGTAATGAAGAGCCTTTGTACTTAGGAGACATTGTTATTTCCCTAGATACGGCTCAACGACAAGCTCGTGAAAGGGCTCATTCTTTAAAAAATGAGGTCTTATGGCTAACGAGCCACGGTTTTCTTCATTTATTGGGATGGGATCATCCTGATGAAGAAAGTTTAACGAGAATGCTCACTGATCAGAAATTTTTATTAAAAAAGTTGGGTTTTTTTATACCCTTACGCTAGACTACTGTTCAAAAAGCGCTTGTCTCAATTTTAGAAAAAACCCTGATTGTTAAACCTCATACCCCTTTAAAATAAATAACAGGAGAGTATCATGACTCAATCATCTAACTTTGCCCCTAACGCTTTTATTAGTGTTGCACCGACTATCCGCAGTCGCAAAACCAGTAAAAGCTATCGTAGCGCTCAAGACTCATCCCTCAAACGCCAGAATGCTTGGCACGTTGCTCCCAATCTCTTCACCAGTTTTCGCTATGCTTGGGCGGGGGTTAAATACGCCTTTCTAACTCAACGGAATTTCCGTATTCATACAATTGTTGGCAGTTTAGCCATTTCTCTAGCGATTTATACTCAGGTTGAACCAGTAGCGATCGCTTTAGTTACTCTAACCAGCGCTTTAGTGATGGTGCTAGAACTATTAAATACTGCCCTTGAATCGGTGGTTGATTTAACGGTAGGTCAGTCCTACCATGAATTAGCTAAAATTGCTAAGGATTGTGCAGCAGGCGCTGTTTTAATTTCGGCGGTTGCAGCCGTTTTAGTGGGAAGTTTTATCTTGATTCCTGCTTTGTGGGTCATGATCATTGGCTAAGGAGATGGGAAGAGTTTCCCCCATCCTCAACCCTGATTGTCCCCATCATATCTTGATCTAGACTGGAGATTGACTTTGATCCTCGTTATTGATAACTACGATAGCTTCACATATAATTTGGTGCAGTATTTAGGCGAGTTGGGTGAAGAAATGTCCATTTCCGCCGAGATAAAGGTATATCGCAACGATCAGATTGATATAGATAAGATCCGCCATTTAGCTCCCGATGGTATCGTTATTTCACCTGGCCCTGGTCGTCCTGAAAGTGCGGGTATTTCCTTAGAAGTGATTGAGAAATTAGGGGCAACAATCCCCATTTTAGGGGTCTGCTTAGGTCATCAAAGTATTGGTCAAGTGTTTGGTGCAAACATTGTATCAGCGCCCGTTCTTATGCACGGTAAAACCTCAGCCATCCATCATAGTAATTTAGGGGTATTTAAGGATTTAGACAACCCTCTGACGGCTACCCGTTACCATAGCCTGGTCATTGAGAAAGATACCTTACCCGACACCTTAGAAATTACAGCTTGGGTGGAAGATGGCACAATTATGGGAGTCCGTCATCGAGACTATCCCCATATTCAGGGTGTACAGTTTCATCCTGAGAGTATTTTAACCACCTCTGGTAAATCCCTGTTACGCAATTTTTTAAGCGCTATTTCTGAATAAATCAAGGTGCATCTTCCCATTCAGAGGTAAGAGAACGAAAATTAAAGCGTTCCGCACTAGGATGACAAACAATGCAAGTTTTGTGGGTGACAATATCTGGTAATTCAACACGGGGATGAAGCGCTTTAAAATAGCGAGATTTCTCAACATAAAAAGGGACAGGTTCATCCTTATTCAAAGGACGGGAATAGGTGCGTAAATAGTCCCAGATTAACAGTTGAGTCAGGCGAATTAAACTATCAACTGATGTTCCATAGTGATCAGTCGGATTTTCTAAGATAGTCTGCCATGTCTCCATTGGTAAAACTTCTGGGGGAAGGGCAATATGACAGCCTGAACAAGTTTCTAAATAGAAATTTAAGCCATTTTGGTAGCGCTGTGGCACTTGATCGACCGAACTGAGTAATAAGGGTGAAGACTGAGGCAAATTTAAGCCCCATGCTAAACTGCTGCCAAGCAATAGACAGCTTACACTCAGAATAATGAATAGCACAAAGGAGGTAAGTTTTGATTGGATCATAGGCTATTTAACATGAGTTATGGTGCTACGCACAAGGCAGGAGGCAGGAGGCTCCGAGTAGGCTGTAACTGGGTTTCAGGGATCTTTAATGTCAAACACCTTATTTTGTACTGCTATATCTATTACTTTAGACAAAAAAAAGGAGCAAAAGCTCCTTGAATCTTTTCAAATAACCATCGAGTCATTTAAACACTAGGTTCAACTCGACCATAGAATAAGCCACGGATTTTGACATCAACAGCTTCTTTTGCACCTAAATCGGTATCTGAGGGTTGAATACTCTCAAAAACACCAGCAATTTCACCTGTTTCGCCATCTACCTTGGTCAATTGCAGAGATAATTCTCCTTTACCCGCCTCAGTCGATTTAACATTAGCAAAGTCTTCAGCATCCGCCGCCGCAGGAAGAGCAACCGCATTATCATAACCAGTGTAAACTCCTCGGCCTTTAGGATCTAGGAAACCTGCACCCCGATAGGAAGGAACTTTGAAACCCCCTTCAAAATCGGTTGAACTATTCAAAGCAGTGAATCCAGGTTCAGTTACTCCTTTGTAACGCTTAATGGTAAAGAAGAAAGGAACTTGTTCTCCACCAGGCAGTTGAACCGTAACAGGTTGGAAATCAATCCCTTCTTTTTCGATAAAGGTGAGTACACCCTGATCAGAAACGGAAATTGTGCCAGAAATCTGTTCTAAACTGGTAGTTTCACGAGTTAATAGTTTACTTTTAATGAATTCTGCTTCTTGACGTTTGTTAGCTGGTTCTTCTTTTACAAAATATTCTTGGGGTTCTAAGCATAAATCCGTCAGAATATAGCTTTGTCCAGGTTCAACGGGAATTGTCCCTCTCGTAAATTCAGAAATTTGGGGACATTTGTTAGCTAACCCCGTATTGAGAATTTCATCATAAGTTAATTGTTCTCGGCTGACTGAATCGTCAGGACCGCCACTACAAGCAGTCAATACCCCTAAGCAAAGGGCTAAAAAAGCCACTAATAAAGCACGATACCGCATGGTTAACCTCGCCTTGTTAATCTCCATTTAAAATCTTATCCAAATTGTTTTAGCTGCTCATCAAGGTTTGAGCGAGCAGTTATTTGGACAAATTGGCTAAATTGCATTGGGATCTACTCTACCAAGGAATGTTGCTTTTGCCTAACACTTCCTTCAGAGAATGTCACACAGGCTTTCTAGCAATCCAATACTTACTAGCAAAATGATTTTGAATTTCTAGGTCAATAAATCCTGCTTTATCCAAGCGCTCACCCAAATCATCGCTGATATAGTTATCATAGTAAGGTTCGTGGAAGGTAAGTGAGAAATTCTGCATCATCGGTTCAAATTCAGGAGAATCGAGTTTTTGCATTGAATCACAGATCACGAAAACACCCCCTGGTTGAAGCACCCGATAACATTCATTAATCACGTTTTGACGAGCGCTAGGGGGTAATTCATGGAATAAAAAGACGCTGACAACCCCTTGGAAATAGTTCTCGACAAAGGGTAATGCTTCCCCATTTCCTTGCATTAATTGGGGTAAATCACCATAATTTTGTGAAAGTAGTTCATTGGCCTTTTTCAGATAGGCGGAAGAAAGGTCTAATCCGTATAAAGAGGCTTTCGGTAACATAGCACGAATCATTTTCAGCGATCGCCCTGTGCCACAGGCTACATCTAAGATACGAGGGGAATTTGTCTCAAAAAAAGCCAGTCTTTCTGTAAGCGGCTTTAAAATACGTCGTCTCATCCCATCTGTTGTGCCACTAAAGAGTATATCTACCTGTAAATCGTAGATTTCGGCAGACTCATCACTTAGATAACCATTGGTTTGATAATGAAAATTCCGCAGATAGTAACGAGGATAGCCTTCTTGTTCAATGTCTGGATCAAATGTTTTATATTCGCCTTGTTCAATTCTTCGCCATATTTTGGGTAAATCAAGCCAAATAGTAGGATAAGTTTGAAATAACTGCTCTAAATCGGACTCAAACAATAGAATTTCAGGATAAATCCCTTCTTTGGCTTCTTGCCAGTCGATTTCTAATAATTCAGCCCGTTTTTGTTGTAGTTTATCGAGAATTTATGACGCAAGGGGGACGGGTTGTTCGGAGTGCTCAAGGAAAAGCTTGCCAATTTCAGTAGAAACAGACTTATGAGCCAGACTGAAACCTGCTTTAACCCCTTGTAGGGCTTCATAAGCAGTTTTACTAAAGATGTCTGGTAAAGATAGACCCTGATTAAAATTAGAGGATGATTGCATTGATCTGAGAAAAAGGTAACGTTTTGTAAAGCAACCTCTTCATTATAGAAAAATCAGAGAGAAAGAGGAATGTAAATTTAAGTATCAAAATTGAGGAGTAGCTCCTCATTTCCCAAATAATAGTAAATAGATGAATACCGAAAAGAGGTCTGATTATGGATACTTTATCTGAGCGCAACATTCAAGACCGAAATTGGTTAACGGTGCTTCTAGTGACTCTTGGCTTTTGGCTTAGTGCCAGTTGCCTAATCGATTTTATTCTGCTTCCCAGTTTATCGGTATCAGGGATGATGAGTCAGAGTGGGTTCGCCAGTGCTGGTTTCTTGTTGTTTGGCATTTTTAATCATTTAGAATTATTGTTCGCTGGCCTGATTTTATCAGGGGTTTTAGTCTTTCGTAGCCATCATACTTTCAGTCATAGCAAAGAAAATGTGGCCATTGGCTTTGCTGGTATCTTGCTTCTCATTTCCCTTTGTTATACCTATTTCTTAACCCCTCAGATGAGCGGTTTAGGACTTCAGCTTAACTGGTTTAGCACTTATGAACCAATGACTTCTTCAATGATGGCGTTTCATTGGAGTTACTGGGGGTTAGAACTCGTAAAACTCATGATTGGAGTCACCCTTTGGCGCTGGTGCTATCAAAATGTGTTTACAGATGGTAACGCTGCTTAAAAGGCTTTCAGCATTAATACTCAATCAATTGAAGCGATCGCTATTTGGTGATCGCTTTTGCCATTTCTGAATAGCCAAAACTGGTTACTGGTCACTTAAATGACGATCAAGCCCAAAAGCTGCTATAACAGAATTAATCCTACTGTGGGGAGCAAGTTTTGAAAGTCTTATTAATTTATCCCGTATTTCCACCCACATTCTGGTCTTACGATAAAAGTCTAGAATTAGTCAACCGTAAAGTTTTATTACCTCCCCTTGGCTTAATTACCGTTGCTGGCATTTTACCCCAAGAATGGGAATATAAACTGGTTGACCGTAATATTCGCCCTGTCAGTGAAGAAGAATGGGAATGGGCAGAATTAGTGGTTTTTTCAGCCATGATCGTCCAAAAAGCAGATCTAATTGAACAAATTAAAGAAGCGAAACAACGGGGTAAATTAGTGGCTGTGGGCGGTCCCTACGCAACATCAGTTCCCCAAGAAGTAGAAGAAGCAGATTTTTTGGTACTGGATGAAGGAGAAATTACCCTTCCTCAATTTGTCGAAGCGCTTAACCAAGGAGCAACCGAAGGCGTTTTTCGCACCACTGAGAAACCCGATGTTACCCAAACCCCAATTCCCCGTTACGACTTGCTAGAATTGGATGCTTATGATTCGATGTCGGTACAATTCTCCCGTGGTTGTCCGTTTCAATGTGAATTTTGCGATATTATTGTACTTTATGGCCGTAAACCTCGGACTAAAAGCCCAGAACAGCTATTAAAAGAATTAGATTATCTTTATGACTTAGGCTGGCGACGGGGTATCTTTATGGTGGATGATAACTTTATCGGCAATAAACGCAACGTCAAATTACTTTTAAAAGAATTAAAAGTCTGGCAAAAAGAACATCAGTATCCCTTCCGCTTTAATACAGAAGCATCAGTCGATTTAGCCCAAGACAAAGAGTTAATGGAATTGATGGTTGCTGCTAATTTTGATGCAGTCTTTTTAGGGGTTGAAACGCCTGATGAAGATAGTTTGAAATTAACCAAGAAATATCAAAATACCCGTGATCCCCTGACGGAAACCATTGATACTCTGATCAAGGCAGGATTAAGACCAATGGCCGGCTTTATTATTGGTTTTGACGGCGAGAAAAAAGGATCAGGCGATCGCATTATCCAATTTGTCGAAGAAGCAGCAATTCCCACAGCCATGTTTGGGATGTTACAGGCTTTACCGAATACGGCTTTGTGGGCTCGTTTAGACAAAGAAGGACGGTTAAGAACAGAAGGGAAACAAGATATTAATCAAAGTACCTTAATGAATTTTATGCCAACTCGTCCCATTGATGAGATTGCCTCCGAATATATTGATGCCTTTTGGACATTATATGATGCTCATACCTTTTTAGATCGGACTTATCGTTGTTTCCTCAAATTAGGAGCGCCCCAAGGTCAAGCGCCGTTTAAATGGCCAGAATGGGTAGATCTCAAAGCATTAGGAACAGTCATCTGGCGACAGGGAATTAAACGAAGTACCCGATGGAAATTTTGGCATCATTTATTTAGTATAATGATTAATAATTTCCCTGTTTGGGAGCATTACTTAACCGTTTGCGCCCATAATGAACACTTTTTAGAATATCGTCAAATTGTGCGCAATGAAATTGAAGAACAACTAGCAGCTTTCAAAGAACGAGAAAAAGAGATTAGTTTGGTAGAAAGCGCTGCTTGATCAACGCTTAAACACATTGTAGGGGCGCAAGGCTTGCGCCCACCAAACCTATGCTATAATTTCGAGGTTATCCTGACTTTATGATGGTGATACCTGATACTAAATCAGACTTATAAAACCCTGTTTTAGTCGAGAGGGGAGTTAGGGCTAAAGCCCAACAACACACATGATACAAAATTGTCTTTGCTTTAAAACCTTGATGAATAAGGGTTTTAGGGTTATTCAGTAAATCATAACTATGAACTATGAACTATGAACTATTAACTATTAACTATTAACTATTAACTAATCCCTAACAACAATCTCTCATATTTTTGTGCCATTGTTTCCCATGTATAATTATTTTTCACCAAATTACGCCCATTTAATGAGAGCTTTTCCCGTAATTTCGGATTATCAAACAAGCGCCCCATACTATAGACATATTCATCAACCGAATTAGCACGCATAGCACATTGAGGAACACCTGCCCCATCTACCTCCAATCCTTCTAATCCGTAGTCACTAGCTACTACAGGAACACCCGTCGCCATCGCCTCAAGGGTACGAATTTTTGTTCCCACACTTTTTTGTAGGGGAATAACACATACCGTTGCCCAGTGCAGATAATCAATAATAGAAGATACCTCACCCGTTACCTTAATTTGGGGTAATTCTCCCAAAGCCAAAACATCAGGTGTGGGACGCATCCCCACAATTTCTAAAATCGCCTCTGGATAGCGCTGACGGAGTTTAGGAAATACCTCTGTGCTAAAAAAAAGTGCCGCCTCAATATTAGCAGGTTTATCCATTGTGCCAATAAATACGATACGCTGTCCCCCCTGATTAGTGGGACGTTGGGGAAAAGCGCTGAGGTCTAAACCATTAGAAATAAGACTAATTTGGGCTTCAGGATAAACAGATTTGAGAATATAACGATCTTGTGCCGTACTAACCACAATTTTCTTGAATTTCTCACAATATTGAGACTCATAGCGCCTGAGAAGAGACAGATTTAATTGGCCTCGAAGGCTTTTATCTGGTTGAGGTTTATGGGGTTGATAGGTAGATGTGCCAGAAAAAGAACGATGTACATTGAGAACACAAGGCAGCGTTTCTTGCCATTGAGAACGAATATAGATTTCATTGAGGCTTTCTTCGCAGGTTAAAACATCAAAGGTAGAGTTTTCTACATTTTCATCTAACCATTGTTGAATGTGGGGGGAATATTTATCTAAAACTTGAGGAGGTGTTCCCTGCTGCACAAAAATACTAACTTGTTTCGCCTTTTCCAGTAATTTATTCTTTTTGGGATGTTTAGGAACTTCAGGGAAGAGAATCAAATGTTTGACCCAGTTTTGCAGTTCTTGAGCATCTTTTTGTCTTTCGGGACTAGAATATTGACTAATGAGGGTTATTTCATGATTTTCGCTTAGATATTTTAAAAAAGAAAACGTTCTCATATGACTCTTCCCCCTAGTAGGCGGATAGGGCAAATTAGAAGAGAGCATGAGAATTTTCATGGGCAAGTGGTTCAACAGATAGGGGACGGCATTATTTTAGCGTGAGTTTGACCATTCAGCGTTTTTTCTAGTGGTAACTTTACACCACAAGAGAAGAAATTACTTGTCAGATTTACAGTAAGGGGGTTAATATACCCCTTGAAAATAGCTTTCCTCTTTTATCTTCAATGGCTAAAGTCACAGTCTGTATTCCAACTTATAATCGTGCTAACTTTCTTAAATATTCCCTAGAAAGTGTCTTGAATCAATCTTATACAGATTTTGAACTAATTATTTGTGATGACGGTTCATCAGATAACACCCCAGAGATGATCAAACAATATGACGATTCAAGAATTCGTTATCTTCGCCATCCCCAAAATATTGGTCGTAGTCGTAATATGCGTTCTGGTTTTGAAGCTGCAACGGGGGCGTATTTTATTAAATTTGATGATGATGATGGGTTAACCCCCACCTATTTAGAAAAAACCGTTAAGATTTTAGATGATAACCCTGACGCTGATTTTGTTTGTACCAGTCATTGGATTATTGACCGCAATCATCAACAAATTGAATCTGCTACTAAAGCGAATGAAATTCGTTGGGGAAAAGATCAAATTAAAGAAGGAATGATCCCTGATTTATTAAAACAAACCTTTGAGCAACAAAGCTTACAGGTAGGCTCAACCTTATTTCGTCAAGCTTGCTTAACAGAAGTTGATTATATGCGTCCTGAAGCAGATGGTTGTGAAGATTATGATTTGTTGGTACGATTAGCGATCGCACAAAAGCAAGGTTATTTTTTACCCGAAAGATTGATGGAATATCGCTTTCATGGTGGACAAACCAGCTTAAAGCAAGATATTCATTTTCTCAAAGCCAAGTCATTTTGCTTAGATAGTTATCAATTTGATGAGCAAAACTTGGAAAATATTAGAATCCGTAAATTAGCCGGTCTTCGGCAAGATTTAGGCTTAAGATTAATTGAAAAGGGAGAAACCAAAGAAGGACGAGATTTACTAACGTCCTCACAACAGGTGTTAGGACAGTCTAACCGCAGTAGATTGGGATTTATCTTATCCTATCTGCCCCTTGCTCTGCGCAAAGCGCTCTTGGACATATTTCGGAATCTACGCCAAAAGGATTATACAGCACAGGTTCGAGATTCATAATCTTTAAGGGATTAAGGATGGGTTTTTGACACTTGATACTAATTTGATTCGTCCTGCGTCCATTTCTGCCATCAACAACTCCAATGCTTCATAATCGACATCAGAAACATAACCTAATCTCGTTAACTCCCGATTAATTTCATTCTCAATTTCGGGAGTCAACTGCTTGATATAAAGAGCCTTTTCAACAAGATTACGGATAAGATAGGATGTGTTCACAATCGTTTTGTTCCTTTTGGGTTTGACATTTACAAAAATTAAAGTAAATTTAGAAAAATATAAATAAATAGGGATTTCTTAGAATTACCTTGCAGAAACTTAACACTTATTGTACGCTATTGGTCAAAACAAGCGAAAGTCCTTGAGGCGGTTCAATCATTAAGAAAAAATTAAGCTTTGAGCTTACCATAGAAAATGAGCCCTTACTGCCTCGAAAATCCCTGCTTTTGTTAGATAACAATTTTTTCTCGCTTCTGAACCATTAAGCTCAGAAATAAGCCAAATAACTTGTAAATTAAGGAGTCATAATGACTAAATCCCCATTTAAGATCCTTCAACCCAGTGGCTATATTACCGCCGCCAATGTGAGTGAATTTCAAGAACTCCTGACACAAACAGTCAATACTCATCCTGATCAAGACTACCTAATTGATATGGAAAGTGTGGAATTTCTTGATAGTGCGGGATTAATGGCCTTAGTCTCCAGTTTTAGACTAGCACAAAGCCAAGGAAAGCGAATTAATATCTGTTCTTTAGCCCCTTCGGTCAAAATTATCTTTGAATTAACTCAATTGGATAAGGTAATGCCTATTTATGATCATAGGAATTGCTTTTTAGCTACCGTTCAACCTTCGATGGCGGCTTAGTTAGCGCTTGGGTTTGACCACTACTCCGAAAAACTAAACTTACTTATTTCATAAGCTATGATAGTGAAATAAGTAAGTTACTATCAATCCCACTTTCCCTGAAGAGCTTTCTCCTGAAAGATGGTGGTTTAGATGATCCTGAGAATTTAATCCACCTAGACAAAGCGTGTCACTTACACTTCTTAGGAAAGATAGGAGAGATTGGTAACACTTGAACGTTACCCACTTCATGAAGCAGCATAACTGCTCACTGTATTGTGTAACAACCAAGCAACCGTCATCGGTCCTACCCCTCCTGGCACAGGGGTGATATAACTAGCAATGGGTAAAAGC
>JBFRWQ010000570.1:0-3502 GCA_051439665.1 Microcystaceae cyanobacterium
CAAAGCGATCAACGATGTTATTAGACTGAGCCAGAGACATTAATGCTTGTGCATAAGGCTCGGCTACTTCACTACTAAATAAACTTCCTTTCATGACCTATCCCCCTAACTGTGCAATACTGCGATCAATAATGCGTCGCTGTTTGTCTTCGTCAAGGCGATCGCTTAATTCTCCCGTGACTCGCTCAATTGCCATCGCAGCCAAGCGCTGTTTGAGTTCTTCCACCAGCCGATCTTGTTGACTACTCACGTCTTGATCTGCTGTTGCTTTCATGCGTTCAATGTCTGCATCTGCTTGTTCTAAGATTTGCTTACGAACAGCTTCTGCTCTACTATCGGCTTCCTGAAGGATTTTTTCAGCATTGGCCTGAGCTTTGGCTAGTTTTTCCTGTTCTTGAGCAAGAGCAGCAGCCGCTTCTTTCTGACGGGTTTGGGCTTCTTCAATGGCTTCGGCAATCTTGGTGCGGCGCTCACTCAGGATGTTGCCTAAGACTTTACTCCCGAAATAAACCAATACACCAATTAAGATTGCTAAATTAAGCAGGTTGGTTTGTAATACATCAAAGTTAAGCCCAATCCCTTCTTCAGCCGCTTCTTCAGCCATTGCCAGAATTAATGGTAGTTCCCAGATCATTTTTTATAATTTCACCTAATTTAATCGTTTTCTTTAGACCAATTCAGGTCCGAGAATTTTTTCTAGAATTTGACCACTAAGAGCTTCGACCTGTTGCTCTAGTGCGCTCAGGGCTTCTTGTTTTTGCTGCTCAATTTCTTGGGCGGCTTGCTCTTTTTTCTGAATCGCTTCTTGTTGCGCTACGGAAATTTTCTGCGCTGCTTGAGCTTCAGCTTCAGCCTGAGCCTCCGAAATTACCTTCTGAGAAGCTTTACGAGCATCTGCTAACTTTTGTTGCAGTTCTTGTTCAAGAGCTTTCACTTTCGTTAGTTTTTCCTGTGCTTCCGTCTCATTCTGACGGATATAGTCGGCTCGCTCGTCTAGGACTTTGCTCAGGGGTTTGTAGAAAATGGCGTTAAGAATAACGGCTAACACCACAAATTGTAATGCCATCAAGGGCATCGTTGCATCAAAATCAAACATTTTTCCTTTCGACTAATCTAGCAATCGGTTTTTCTTAACCACTTGAACTTTGGGATGATAATGAGGCAGGAGGCAGGAGGCAGGAGAAAAGACAAAGTTTGGTCTTTTTGTGCTTTACTCCCTAAATTCCTACTGCTTATTGTTAACTGTTAAGGGTTAACTATCTCTGCCCTTCTAAATCGTCTTAGGAAAAAGGATTGGCAAAAAGTAATACAAGCGCAATAACCAATCCATAGATGGTTAAAGATTCCATAAACGCTAAACTTAAGAGTAAAGTACCTCGGATTTTGCCTTCAGCTTCGGGTTGACGAGCAATCCCAGAAACTGCTTCACCGGAAGCATTACCTTGACCGAAACCAGGGCCAATCGCAGCTAAACCAACAGCTAGGGCAGCAGCAATAACGGAAGCAGCAGCAATGGTGGGATTCATAGTAATTTTTACCTCGTAATCTTCAAAAACAAGTGTCAAGTTAGTAATGAGGAGCGCAGCGTCCCCAAGCAATCAAACAGAGAATTGACTGCTGATTCGGTTCATCCCTTGAAAAAGGAATAAGGTTTTTCAGGGGATGTCTCTGCTATTGTCCTATGTTTTGGGACTTTTTTAGCAAAAGATTCTGAGACGGTTGATTATTAATCTAACCGTGTTCTTCTTCATGTTCTGATTCAATGGCCTCATGAATATAGGCACCGGCTAAGGTAGCAAAGACAAGGGCTTGAATCGCACTGGTGAAGAGTCCCAACGCCATAATGGGTAGGGGAATAAAGAGGGGAACTAGAAAAACTAAAACCGCTACCACCAATTCATCCGCTAGAATATTCCCGAAGAGACGGAAACTGAGGGAGAGAGGTTTGGTAAAGTCTTCTAGGATTTTGATGGGCAAGAGAACGGGAATTGGTTCTAAATACCCAGCAAAGTAGCCTAAGCCTTTCTTGCTGATCCCTGCATAAAAGTACGCTAAAGAGGTCAATAAGGCAAGGGCAACTGTGGTATTGATGTCGTTAGTAGGCGCAGCCAGTTCACCTTCAGGGAGTTCAATCACACCCCAAGGGACGAGCGCTCCTGCCCAATTAGAGACAAAAATAAAGAGAAAGAGGGTTCCGATAAAGGGTAACCAAGGACGGTATTCTTTTTCACCGAGTTGGTTACGAGCCAGTTCCCGTAAGAATTCCAGCACATATTCCATAAAGTTTTGAATACCACTAGGAATCCGTTGGATATTACTCGTTGCTGCGATCGAAGCAATGACTAACAGCCCGATTACCACCCATGAGGCTAAAAAGACTTGTCCGTGGACTCTCAACGGTCCAATATACCAATACCAGTGTTCACCCACTTCTAGAGAAGCGAGGGGTAAATTGTCAACTAGATTTAAACCGTTTAACATTGTGGGTTGAGAAATGACCTGTCTTAAGAAATACAGGACAGTTGAAGGTTTGAAGTGGTTGGCTTAGGTTGCAGTGATGCCAAGAAATCTTTACTCACTGAACATCTCTGACTGTATTCGTATCCAAGGACACAGAATGATGCCGAACCAGAAGCATCATATCACGGATGGGGATCTCTGTGAGGGAGGAGGGGAGTGTGGGGAGTGTGGGAAGTGTGGGGAGTATGGGGAGTGTGGGGAGTGTGGGGAGTGTGGGAAGTGTTTATAAGAACAAACTCTAATAATATTAAACTGTATGTAATTTAGACATTGTAATAAATTTTAGGTTCTCTATTGCTCTGTTAACCATTTACTTTACAATTAACATCATTTACTTGACAGAGACATCTTCAGCATAGCTATAAACTTCAACCCCTAAATTTTCCGCAACGGGTAAAGCAGTAGCATCAACCATCGGTGAAATGACCAATTTCCGATTTACATTACGCTGATATTTTTGTTGATAAAATTCTACTTTACGGCTAAAGGTATAAATATCTGATTTACTCATAGAAGATTTGATTTCACAAACAATCACTAACCCATTTTTAATAATGACATCGATTTCCACTTGATCGGGTCGTCCAAAAACTATCCCATCGGGATCATAATCATTAATATTTAACACCTCAACCCCGAAAGATTCTTCTAAAATACCTGCTAAAGCATTGCGGAAACTCTTTTCAGAAAAGAGTCCCCAACGAGATCCTAATGCCCCAAGAGTGCTATCATGCTTTCTATAGCAGTACACAAGAAGGTTAGGACATTAGCGATCCTTGAAACCCAGTCACCGCCTACTCCTGCCTCCTGCCCCCTGCCCTCTGCCTTGTGCGTAGCACTATATTAGTCTTTTTAATTTCTTCTAAAATTTCTCGATTTTGTCGATATTGTTCTTGCCATCTACGGTCATTTTCTTGCCATCTACGGTCATTTGCCTGCCATCTACGGTCATTTTCTTGCCATTGTTGCCTTTGTTCTTGCC
>JBFRWQ010000571.1:0-13587 GCA_051439665.1 Microcystaceae cyanobacterium
CAATTAGCCTGTGATGGGTTACGGCACAAATCAAAAATTATCAACTTTTCCTCTAAGTTATCGCTGTGCCTAACCCATCCTACGATGTATAAGTTTTGCTTATCACCTTAAGTTCAGGAGAGCCAAATTATTTGACTTTAAGTATCCCACTTTTTCGGAATCGCAATACCATACCCTTGAGCATAATCTACCTTGATATCTTTTAATTTCTCTAAAATCTGCTCATTTTCCACAAATTCAGCAATTGTTTTCACTCCCATCCCATGACAAATGTTATTAACCCCTTCTACAATAGCTAAAGCAGAAGGATCATCAATAATATCTCTGACAAACCGTCCATCAATTTTTACATAATCGATAGGTAACTCCT
This sequence comes from Microcystaceae cyanobacterium, assembly GCA_051439665.1. Lineage (GTDB taxonomy): Bacteria > Cyanobacteriota > Cyanobacteriia > Cyanobacteriales > Microcystaceae > JBGTGT01. Next base: position 371 of record JBFRWQ010000571.1, read on the forward strand.
TAAGATAGCTAAAATAAGATACTCCACTACCAAAATCATCTAACGCAAAACGACATCCCCATCCTTTGACAATTTGCATCAGATAACGGGCTTGGCGGATATTAGCGATCGCTGCGGTTTCGGTAATTTCAAAACAGATATTCTTAGGAGAGAGGCTAAATTGTTTAAATTCTTGTTCTAAAAAGGGGAGTAAATAGTTATCATTGAAAGTCCGTCCCGACAAATTAATAGAATAGAGGTAGTTTGCTTTTTTCTGTTCTACTTGACTTGTTTCTTGCTCAATTTTGTCAAACGAATGATGCACAACCCAACGATCAATTTCACCCATTAAACTATATCGTTCGGCGGCGGGAATAAATGCACCAGGGAGAATATACTCGCCTGAGTCATTCACTAAACGCAGTAAAATTTCATGGTAAATTTCTGGCTCTTGGTCAAGAAGTGGGATAATAGGTTGATGAAACAGGCAAAATTGATGGTTATCTAAGGCGTGGCGTAGTCTCACACTCCAACTTTGCTCTTGCTGTTGTTTAATAACTTCTAGATCGTCAGGCTGATAGATAGTAACACAATTGCGGCCTTTGTGTTTAGAGCTATAACAAGCAGCATCGGCTGCCATCATTGCTTCTTTGATATCAGTGGTAGTAGCGTTAATTTCCACTAACCCAATACTGACACCAATACCGAAAGATTTATTATCCCAAACAAATTGAAATTGATGAATCGTTTGACGAATTTCTTCCATAATGGAATTGGCTCGCCTAAGAGGACATTGATAGAGCAGAATACCAAATTCATCTCCTCCTAAACGAGCAACAGTATCAATTGAGCGAACACTTTCTTGTAGTAAAGTAACAACTTGTTTAAGTAATTCATCTCCTGCTTTATGGCCACAGGTATCATTGACGATCTTAAACTTATCTAGATCTAAATAACATAAGATATGACGGTGTTTTTCTTGATGAACACTTTCAATCGCTTGTTGAAGTCGTTCTTCAAAATACTGTCGATTCAGTAAACCCGTCAAGGGATCATGACTGGCTTGCCATGATAATTTCCGTGCCAGGTTACGAGATTGACTGACATCCCGAATAATTAAGACTGCCCCCCGAATTGTTCCATCTTGACGATAAATAAGCGCACCTGCTGGTTCTATAGGGTGTTTTTTGCCATCTGAGCATAACAACAGTTGGGTAGCTGAGGGTTCAAGGGTACAGTTTCCTGCTAAAACACAAGTTAAGGGATTAGGTAAGGGTAAATTAGTGGTTTCATCAATCAGCGTAATCACATCAGCGATCGCTTTTCCTTCCGCTTTCTTCGTTTCCCATCCAGTTAGCGCTTCTGCCATTGGGTTCATATAAAGGATTTTTTCGCTTTCATCGGTGGTAATCACAGCATCATTAATGGATTTTAAGGTAATTTCTGCTAATTGCTGTTCTTCAGAGAGGGCATTTTCTAATTCTGCCTGTAAATGTGCCTGTATGACCTCTGCTTTTTTGCGAGCGCTAATATCTTGTACTGAACCAGCCATCCGTATCGGTTGACCATTTTCATCCCATACGGCTTTTCCACAAGCTTTAATCCAAATATAGTCACCATTCTTCTGCCGCAGACGATATTCCAGATCATAAGGTGTTTTTTGACTTAAATGGGCTTTGACAGAGGCTAACACTTTCGGTGCATCGTCGGGGTGAATCTGTTGAGCGAAGGTATCAAAAGAAGTAATAATATCTTCGTGGTTATCATAGCCTAAAATATTCTTATAACGGGATGAAATGACTGCTTTATTGGAGATTATATCCCAATCCCATAGCCCCTCACTTGATCCTTCAAAGACTAAACGATAGCGCTTATTACTCTCTAACAGCGCTGTTTCCATTTGATAGGTTTCGATGGCATTTCCAATACTACTAGCCATTGACTTAATGATTTCTTGCTCATAACCACTAAAACTGAGGGGAGATAATCCACTTTTATTGGAGAAAAAGGCTAAAACACCGTATAATTCACCATTAACATAAATTGGTGTCCCGATATAAGCGGTTAATCGTCGCATTAAAGGAAGAGGATGATCAATCATCGGAATAATATCTTTTCTACTATAAGCAATGGTTTGACGAGTTGAAAAGACTCGCTTACAATAGGCATCTTTGACAGAATAGGAAAGTCCCTTGCTGAAACTCTTAGAATCAGAGTGAACTGCTTCAAAAATAAATTGCTCTTGCTTAACTCGCCCCACTTTACCATGTTCAAGCTTAAAAATATCGCATCCTGTACTAAGGTAAGTGGATAAAAGTTGATCTAAGTCTTCGTAGTGTTCAATACTAATCTGATGCAGTTTTTGTAATCCTTGGCTAAAATGAATCAATGTTTGAGTTCTTTGCACTACTTTCTGCTCTAAAGAAGTATTAACCTCTTTCATCTTTGTTTCTGATTCTTTGGCCTTTTCTTGGGCAATTTTAATCTCATTGATATCCATAAATGTAATCACTACCCCTTTATGGGTATGAGCATCTAAGTGATAAGGATAAATTCCCATTAACAGATAACAATCAGTTTGTTTTAACTGTACTTCTTGGACAAGGGGTTGACCTTGAGCCATCACCTGTTCAATCATAGGGATTAGATCCCCACAGGTTAGATTATGGGACAAATGAGCAAGGGGTCGTCCCACATCTGCAAAAACTAAATTAATAGCGCTAGTGGCTGCATTAGTAAATTTACGAATTTTCAGGGTTTCATCGAGAAAAACCACACCAATATTTGTATTTTTCAGTAAATTATCTAAATCATTATTCAGTTCTACTAATTGTTTAATCTTAGATTGATATTCCCCATTAACTGTGTGCAGTTCTTCATTAGTACTTTGTAACTCTTCATTTGAGGCAATTAACTCCTCATTTGACGCTTGTTGCTCCTCATTGATGGTTTCTAGTGCTTCAATCGTGGCTTGCAGATTTTCTTTAGTTTGTTGTAGTTCATTCTCTAATTCTCTCACTTGGAGGGCAATTTCCCCCTCAACTTCCAAGGAAGCGCCCACACCATCAACACTTCTATTCTCTTGGGCTTTCAATTCAACTAAGATAAAATCTTGAATAGTGGCATTCCCCTGAAAATAACTGACCTTAAGCTGTATATATCGTTCTTTTTCTCCTTCTTGAACCTTAATATTTCTAGATTGTGCTTGATTTAGGGTTTGTTTGACTCGGTGTAAGGCCGTGGTTAAGGGAAGTCGCAAGGGAATGGGAAGCATTTGAGTTACATCTTGTGTCGCTCTTCCTGCAGGAACTTGAAGCACTTTTGCCCCATCTGCAATCGTATGGAGTAAATTGTTTCTGCGATCGACCAGTAAACAGGTGCTACAATTATCTTCGAGGTATTTTTTAAAGGCTTTATCTAATAACGGATTGAAATGAGAATTGCTGCTTGTGGGTAGGTTGAGGTTAAGGGGAAAGCGTAAGATATTAGGATGGGAAAAAGGATGAACTTGTCCCTGAGAATTAGATAAGCGAATATCACGTCGTTTACTAAAAATTTTATAGGTTGGGTGTTGGGGTTGAAATTCTTCTTCTAAAGCGCCTAATGTTTCCGACTCTCCTAACAATAAGATACCTTGGGGGATGAGGGAAAAATGTAACTGATGCAAAACTTGTTGTTGTAGAGAAGAGCGCATATAAATTAACATATTCCGACAACTGACAAAGTTCATGCGAGTGAATCCAGCATCTTTGATAATATTATGTTCTGAGAAAATTAACATTTCTCTTAATCTTCGGTTCACCTGATAGGCATCTTTACGATAAGTAAAATAATGTTGTAATCTCTCCTGAGAAATCTCACCAGCAATCATCTCTGGATAAATCCCTTGAGAGGCTTTTTCGATGGCTTGGCTATCAATATCTGTGGCAAAAATTTTGATTTCTAGAGAAGAATTTAATCTTTGTCGGGCTTCATCGAGTAAAATAGCTAGAGAATAGGCTTCTTCTCCTGTTGAACAAGCTGTTACCCAACATCGCAATGGTTGATTATGCTCAACTTCTTCAAAGAGGCGAGGAATCACTTGTGCGGCTAAAAAATCCCATGCTTCGGGATTGCGGAAAAATTGGGTGACACCAATTAATAAATCATTGCGTAATTTTATTTGTTCTTCTGGAATTTGTTGTAGATATTGGGTATAACTTTCTAGATGCTTAAAACCAGCAATCATACAGCGACGCTTAATACGACGACTGAGGGTGGTTGGTTTATAATAGGAAAAATCTGTATTGGTTTTTTCTGCTAGGATACCAATAATTGCTTGTAAGTTATTAGCAGATAAATCTTGTTGTTCTTCTGAGACTAAGGGTTGAGTTTCAACAGAAGAATTGACGACTTGATCAATGGTATGGGCTAACTCACCAGGATTTAAGATATGATCAATCTTACCAAGTTGTATGGCACTATAGGGCATTCCATTAAATTCAGCCGTAGAGGGATTTTGCACCATTGTAACTCCCCCTTGCTCATAGATATTTTTTAAGCCACGAGAGCCATCACTTCCTGTCCCTGATAAGATAATGCCAATGGCTTTATTTTGACAGTCATTAGCCAAAGAGGTAAAGAAAATATCAATGGGAAAATTTGGTTGCTTTCTTCCTTGATGACGATCTTGTGCCGTAAGATATAAGTGACGATTTTTGATGAGCAAATTTTGCCCTGGAGGAATCAGATAAACAGTATTCGTCTCCAAAGATGTGCCATTTTCTGCTAAGTAAACTGGCATTGATGTTTTTCTTCCTAACAACTCCGTCATCATACTTTTAAAATCTGGTGAGAGATGTTGAATCACCACAAATGCTGCCCCACTATCAGGGGACATATTCTCAAAAAATTCCTCTAAAGCATGTAATCCCCCTGCCGATGCACCAATACCAACGACAGAGAATAGGGCTGTTGACGTTTTAGCATTACTCATTTCAGTTTACCTACTATCTCAAAAAGTATCTCTTTGAGTGATTTCATAATTAATTTAACCGATTTAAAATAGACCTTCATCTACTATTATATTACAAAAAAAGGAATAATAAGGAGCTTAAATAAACAGTGAAAATGATCGATTAATCTTTACTTATCGTCATAGAAAAAATATCTAGATCACTGTTGATAAATGATCCAGATCACTGTTGATGAATGATTTAGATCACTGTTGATAAATAATTTAGAATAGCTATAAAAAAATTAACATCTTAATAAAAATTTTATTTATTATTATCATACCCTTTTGCTTTATGATCTATAGGTGTTCGCTCAATAATGTATTAATTTTTTACAAAAAACAGATAGATGCCTAAATACAAAACTTAGAGTGAGTCATGTTGAATGAGACAGACTAAGGAAGGTGGGTAAAACTATAAGTATTATTTCTAAACCCAAATTCCCCCATTAACCTCCCTTTTTAGATTTTTTCATTCTTCATTCTGCATTTAGAGTCTGATTTACTGATCATTGATAATGCGGTATAATGCTTATATGTCAAGTCTTTGTAAAAAAACTTAATGAAACAATCACTAACCCAAGGCCAAGTCAGCACCCAACTACTGAAATTAACCATACCGATGGTATGGGGCATATTTGCTGTTATTGCGTTTAATTTAGTTGATACTTACTTTGTAGGGCAATTAGGTACACAAGAGCTTGCAGCTATGAGCTTTACCTTCCCTGTAGTCATGATCTTTGGCAGTGTGTCTATGGGACTAGGGATCGGTGCATCCTCTGTCATTGCCCGTGCGATTGGAGAAGGCGATCGCTACCGAGTGCAAGCGCTAACCACCCATAGCTTAACCTTAGCCCTCTTACTGGTAATTGTCTGTGCAATGGGAGGACTAGCAACCATTGATCCTCTCTTTCGACAATTGGGAGCAAGTGCAGAGATTTTACCCCTAATTCGTCAGTATATGACAATTTGGTATTGGGGCATGATTTGTTTGGTTGTACCAATGGTGGGAAACAGCGCTATACGAGCCGCAGGTAATACATTAGTTCCCAGTTTGATTATGACCATAGCTGCGATCGTTAATATAGCGCTAGATCCCATATTTATCTTTGGTGTGGGGAATTTTGAAGGGTTAGGGTTAAGAGGCGCTGCGATCGCTACTGTCATTGGTCGTACTATTACCTTAATCATATCTTTGTGGTTTTTACACTTCCGTTTGAATCTTATATTGTGGAAATGGCCAAAGAAAGAAGAAATGTTAAATATTTGGCGTAGTGTCTTAATAATTGGTCTTCCTGCTACCGCTTCAAGCATGATTAGCCCCTTTTCCGTGGCTTTAATTACCCGTTTAATCGCAACCTATGGCGCAACAGCCGTGGCGGGATTTGGGGTAGCATCTCGGATAGAAGCCTTTTCTGTATTAGGAGTAATGGGATTATCTGCCAGTATTGGACCCTTTGTTGGTCAAAATTGGGGAGCAAAGTTATATGATCGAGTCCATCAATCCCTGCTTTTAAGTTTTCGCTGGTGTACCTTATGGGGGATCGGTGTAGCAACCATTTTAGCGATTTTTGCCCCTAATATTGCGAGATTATTTGACAATGATGCCACTGTTTTAAGCGTTGCCGTAAATTATCTCAGAATTGTCCCTATTAGTTATGGTTTTTTGGGCATTATTTTTGTGGTGGGTGCTGCTTTCAATGCGTTGGGTAAACCGCTTTCTTCCATGAAGATTAATATTTGTCGAATGATTTTGGTTTATGTTCCTTTAGCTTATCTGGGTAGTTCTTTATGGGGAATAATGGGGATCTTTAGTGCAACATTAATCGCCAATGTAAGTGTGGGGATTGTGGCTTATATTTGGATTCAACGTCAAACAGGAGGAATTATTGAGCAACCAAAGTTAACATGATAGTAGAACAAGCTTCTAGCTTGTGACAGGCATCTTGCCTGTACTACTACTCTTTAATGTAGTAAAACAAGCTTTATACTCTTCAGCCTTAATTCCTTCTAACAATAAATCAGTCACAACACCTTCTTCTGTCCAATCTTCTTCAATCCAAACTTTATCATTGTTAAGACGAATGTGAATCATCACACTCTTAATTCGTTCGTCTTTGTGCCACCCCATTAAGATGAGAAGATATTGATTATGAATATCATCAAAAGCTAAAGCAGTTTCTGTTGTTGTTTCATCTGTCTGATTGATATCAGAATATTCAGTGAGAACATCTTTAACAATTTTTCGGTGTAAGTCTAATCTAGACACACTATCTTGACGAATATTTAAGGATTGTGCTATTTCCTCTTGTGTTAGATTATGTGCTTCTTGCTGGTTGTGTAATGTCACATACTCAGCAATTAATTCTTGAGTTCATTTCTCAATTGCTGCTTGTTCTTCAATTGGCAATGAAGCAATCACTTCGTCAAATGGAATAGCCATATTGTACCTTTGATAAATTGACAAAAATAATCTATCTATTGCTATCTATTTTAGCTTTTGTGCCAATAAAATCCCCCACCAATAAAGGCAGGGGATATAATCTTACTTCAAAAGAAACTAATTCGTTAACCGAACTTGCCCGCCGTTGAAGCAATTAAGAAAGCAGCGTAAGTCAAGATATACCCCACCGTAAAGTGAGCCAACCCAACTAAACGAGCTTGAACGATAGAAAGTGCTACAGGCTTGTCCTTCCAACGAACGAGGTTCGCTAAAGGAGTACGTTGATGCGCCCAAACAATCGTTTCAATTAATTCTTGCCAGTAACCCCGCCAAGAGATGAGGAACATGAAACCAGTTGCCCAAACAAGGTGTCCGAAGAGGAACATCCATGCCCAAACAGATAGGTTATTCACGCCGTAGGGGTTATAGCCGTTAATTAACTGTGCAGAGTTTGCCCAGAGATAATCCCGGAACCAACCCATTAAGTAGGTAGAATTCTCATTGAACTGAGCCACATTACCAGACCAGAGGGTCAAATGCTTCCAGTGCCAATAGAAGGTTAACCAGCCCAAGGTATTTAACATCCAGAACATCGCTAAGTACATCGCATCCCAAGCAGAGATGTCACAAGTACCGCCACGACCAGGACCATCACAAGGGAAGGAATAACCGAAGTCTTTTTTGTCGGGCATTAACTTAGAACCACGAGCATCTAACGCACCTTTGACTAAGATTAAGGTGGTGGTATGTAACCCTAATGCGATCGCATGGTGAACTAAGAAGTCGCCAGGTCCAATGGTTAGGAACAAGGAGTTAGCGCCACTGTTAATAGCATCTAACCAACCAGGTAACCAAAACGCATTGGTCGCAGTGGTCGCCACACTATCAGGGTTAGAAAGTAGAGTATCAAACCCATAAAGCGCTTTACCAGACGCAGCTTGAACCCACTGAGCAAAGACAGGTTCGATTAAGATTTGCTTTTCAGGTGTACCGAAAGCAACCACAACATCGTTGTGAACATAGAGTCCCAAGGTATGGAAACCAAGGAATAAGGAAACCCAACTTAAGTGGGAGATAATCGCTTCTTTGTGTTCTAACATCCGAGCCAACACGTTATCTTTGTTAGCTTCAGGATCATAGTCACGAACAAAGAAGATCGCACCGTGAGCAAATGCACCCACCATCAAGAAGCCAGCAATGTACTGGTGATGGGTATAAAGTGCAGCTTGGGTGGTGTAGTCCTTAGAGATAAAGGCATAGGGGGGTAGAGCATACATGTGTTGCGCTACCAAAGAGGTGATCACCCCTAAGCAAGCTAAGGCTAACCCTAACTGGAAGTGAAGGGAGTTGTTAACGGTGTCATACATATTTGTATGACCCGCACCCAATTTTCCGCTAGGAGGTTTGTGGGTGTTGAGAATGTCCCGAATGCTGTGACCGATCGCCCAGTTAGTACGATACATGTGACCTGCGAAGATGAAGATCACTGCGATCGCTAAGTGGTGATGAGCCATGTCTGTTAACCAGAGAGACTCGGTTTGGGGATGGAAGCCACCTAAGAAGGTTAAGATTGCTGTTCCTGCACCCTCTGCTGTGTTGAAGATGTGGTTAGCAGTATCAGGATTCTCTGCATACACACCCCAATTTCCGGTAAAGAAGGGAACTAACCCAGCCGGGTGAGGAGGTGTAGAAAGGAAGTTATCCCAACCTACGTGCTGACCACGGGATTCGGGGATGGCGACGTGAACTAAGTGTCCTGTCCATGCTAAGGAACTAACCCCAAATAAACCTGCTAAGTGGTGATTGAGGCGAGATTCTGCATTTTTAAACCAAGAGAGGCTAGGACGGAACTTAGGTTGTAAGTGCAGCCAACCAGCAAAGAGGAACAGGGCAGAAAGAACCAACAAGAAGATTGATCCTTGGTAGAGATCCCCATTCGTTCTCATCCCGATGGTGTAGAACCAGTGATAGACACCAGAGTAGGCGACATCAACGGGATAGGAAGCGCCTGCTTGGGTGAAAGCGTCGATCGCTCCCTGTCCAAACTGAGGGTCCCAAATCGCATGGGCGATGGGAGTAATGTTTAATGGATCGGTGATCCACTGCTCGAAGTTACCTTGCCAGGCGACGTGGAAGAGAGTACCAGAAGTCCACAGAAAGATAATAGCGATGTGACCAAAGTGGGAGGCAAAAATCTTTTGGTAGAGATTTTCCTCGGTCATGCCATCATGACTTTCAAAATCGTGGGCGGTGGCAATCCCATACCAGATCCGACGGGTAGTCGGGTCTTGCGCGAGATCCTGGCTAAATTTGGGAAATTTAGTTGCCATAGCTATTTAGGAAATTCTCCTTGAAGCGCAATTTGAAGAAGCTAGTACATCAAACTGCTAGTTTTATCTTAAAGCAGTCGTTGGGTTATTGGGTTTGGTTAAGGGAATAACAGTTAAACCTGAGTCTAAGCGCTCTCCCCTTCCCTAACCCTTTAACCGGAAGTTTAGCCAATAGATAGGCTTCTGGCTAGGAAGAATGCCCAAGTGGTGACAATTCCCCCTAACAGGTAGTGAGCAACACCCACTGCCCGACCTTGAATGATACTCAAGGCACGAGGTTGAATCGCAGGGGCAACTTTCAGTTTGTTGTGTGCCCAAACAATGGACTCGATTAATTCTTGCCAGTAACCCCGTCCACTGAAGAGGAACATTAAGCTAAAGGCAAAAACGAAGTGTCCTGCTAGGAACATGATGCCGTAGGCTGACAAAGCAGACCCGTAGGAGTTAATCACGTTCGCAGCTTGAGCCCAGAGGAAGTCCCGTAACCAACCGTTGATGGTAATTGAACTTTGGGCAAAGTTACCTGCGGTGATGTGGTTAATCGTTCCATCAGGGGCGACGGTTCCCCAAACATCGGACTGCATTTTCCAACTGAAGTGGAAGATCACGATGGAGAGGGAGTTGTACATCCAGAAGAGACCCAAGAAAACATGATCCCATCCAGAGACTTGACAAGTACCACCACGACCAGGACCGTCACAGGGGAAACGGAAGCCTAACTCAGCCTTATCAGGGATAAGACGAGAGCTACGGGCATAAAGTACCCCTTTGAGTAGGATTAAGACGGTTACGTGAATGGTAAAGGCATGGATGTGGTGAACCATGAAGTCGGCTGTTCCCAAGGTGATGGGCATTACTGCCACTTTGCCGGCCACTGCGATGGTTTCCCCACCAAAGGCGTAACTAGCAGGGGCTAGAGCCGTGGGAGCGGTGCCACCAGGGGCAAGGGTATGGATATTTTGAATCCATTGGGCAAAGATTGGCTGCAGTTGAATAGCCGTATCGGAGAACATATCTTGGGGACGACCCAAGGCTCTCATGGTGTCGTTGTGAATGTATAGACCGAAGCTATGGAAGCCAAGGAAGATACAGACCCAATTAAGGTGGGAAATAATAGCATCCCGATGACGAATCACCCGATCTAAGAGGTTATTAACGTTCTTGGCGGGATCGTAATCCCGAACCATGAAGATCGCACCGTGAGCACCTGCCCCAACGATTAGGAAGCCGCCAATCCACATATGGTGTGTGAAGAGGGAAAGTTGCGTTCCGTAATCAATCGCTTGATAGGGATAGGGGGGCATGGCGTACATGTGTTGCGCCACGATGACGGTTAATGAACCTAATAAAGCTAGGTTAATCGCTAACTGGGCGTGCCAAGAGGTGGTCAGGATTTCGTATAGCCCTTTGTGGCCTTCTCCTGTGAAGGGGCCTTTGTGAGCTTCGAGGATTTCCTTCATGCTGTGACCGATTCCCCAGTTGGTGCGGTACATGTGTCCCGCAATGATGAACAGAACAGCGATCGCTAAGTGGTGATGCGCTTGATCCGATAGCCAGAGACTGCCTGTTACAGGGTTTAATCCGCCTTTGAAGGTTAAGAAGTCGGAGTAAGCGCCCCAGTTCAAGGTGAAGAAGGGGGTCAGTCCTTGAGCAAAGCTCGGATACAGTTCCGCCATTTTGCTGGTGTCAAAGAGGAACTCGTGGGGGAGGGGAATATCGGCAGGAGCCACACCCGAATCCAAAAGCTTGTTGATGGGCATGGAGACATGAATTTGGTGTCCCGCCCAAGCTAATGAGCCCAATCCTAATAAACCAGACAAATGGTGGTTCATCATTGATTCAACATTTTGGAACCATTCCAGCTTTGGAGCTTTTTTATGGTAATGGAACCAACCTGCGAAGATCATCAAAGCAGCCATGACTAACCCACCGATGGCGGTGCAGTATAGTTGATAACTGTTGGTGAAACCAGATGCTCTCCAGAGGTAGAAGAATCCAGACGTAATTTGGATGCCGTGGAAGCCGCCACCCACATCTGCGTTTAAAATTCCTTGTCCCACAACGGGCCAGACCACTTGGGCGCTGGGTTTAATATTGGTGGGATCGGATAACCAAGCTTCGTAGTTAGAAAACTTGGCTCCGTGGAAGTACATTCCACTTAACCAAACGAAAACAACGGCTAAGTGGCCAAAATGTGCGCTGAAGATTTTACGAGAAATATCTTCTAGATCGCTTGTTTGACTATCAAAATCGTGAGCATCGGCGTGAAGATTCCAAATCCATGTGGTGGTTTTGGGTCCTCTGGCTAAAGTACGGTCAAAGTGACCGGGTTTACCCCATTTTTCAAATGAAGTAGGTACCGGGTCAGTATCTACCATTACTTTAGCTTTCGCCTCTCTTTCGGGAGGACTGATTGTCATGAGGATTCTCCTCTCTCGACAATGGACAAAATAAAGGGTTTCCTATTTGAGGATAGTTTAATACAAAATCCACAAAAATGAGAATTGTTATTCTCGTTGATGTTGCTTGGTGATTCTGATTCTTGTCTGAATCAGACCAAAGCGTCAATACAAGATGATAAGTCTTTCTCTTCAGTTCTGTGAGGACTGCTTAACAATACTTAAAATTCTCTCTATCCTTGACATTAGGGCGATCGCAACTACCGCACTTTGCGCAAAAGTCAAGAAGAATTGAATTTTCTTTACAAAAAGTAACAGATATTTTAAAGATGGATTTATTATGGTAAAAAATTTGACGAATACCATAGAAAATAGTCGATACCATCAATTAATTTCATCTAATAACACTAATTTAATTACCATTATTGCAAGGATTAAGTGGTTAATTACTGTTTAAGTAAAGGTATCATAACGTTAATTATTGGGGTAAATGATGGTTGGAAAACCAGTCTTAACAGAGGGAAAGTCAATAATAAAAACTTGGTGCAGATTCCCTTTTATGCTCTAAGACAACCTTGTGTTGGGGTAGTTCAAGTCTTTTTATGAATAAGATAAATCTTTAATATGAGTTGGGCATTAGTTTAGCTGTCTGTCAACTGATTGATCCCAATAACCAGAAATTTTTCCTGCTTTACAAGTTTTCAAAATCGACAACTCAGGGTATGATGGCATCTAACTCTTATTTTTTAATGTAACTAGCATCAGTGTAATTTTATGATATATGAAAAATTAGGTCAACTCCATCAAAAATACCAAGCAGTGAGAAGTTTCTCTCATATCCCCGACTCAGAATGGAGTGAAATGTTGGTCAAATATCAAATCAGCCCAAGCCATGTTGAATTTGATACGGCTCGTCAGCGTCTTTTATTCAAACCCCTAAATCTTTATTTAGATAAAGAAAAACATTCATTTTTACTGCAACCGAAAACTCTTAATGCTGTTAAAGCGATCAAAAAAATTAAGAACACTGACATATATTTAGATGCCAAAGATAGAATTGTTATCGAAATTGA
>JBFRWQ010000572.1:0-5132 GCA_051439665.1 Microcystaceae cyanobacterium
GGTAAGTGTTAGGGTGGGTTCAGTCCCACCTTTTTTTGTTTGACTTTTTGCGCTTTTTTGCGTTAACATCACTGAGTTCAAGGAAAGACCAACTATGACAATTCCGACGATCTCAGATTATCAAGAAAAATTAAGGGCGCAACCCATTCTCCATGAGGGGGGGATAGCTGTTTCGGAGGAAGGAGAGAGCGATCACATTCTCGTTTCCATCATCACTGTGGTTTATAATGCGGAAGCCGAGCTTGAAGCAACTATTCAAAGTGTGATCAATCAGTCTTATCCTTTCATTGAATATTTAATTATTGATGGAGGAAGTACTGATCAAACCTTAGACATCATTCGTCAATATGAAGCCAAAATTAGTCGTTGGATTAGTCAACCTGATCAAGGAATCTATGATGCAATGAATAAGGGAATTGCCCTCGCTAATGGTCAAATCATTGGTCTTATTAATGCGGGGGATACTTACACCCAAGATACCATTAAAGAGGTGGTAGAAATCTTTAAGTCTAATCCCAACTCTATTATTACAGGAAACTGTCAATTCTTTCTAGAAGATAGTCAGAGATGGATGATTGGTCAAGGAGATTATCAAAAAATCCCCTTTCAAATGATACCCCATTCCTCTATTTTTGTGCCTCAAACGATTTATCAAATTAATGGGTTATTTAACCCTTCCTTTAAGATTGCTGCTGACTACGATTTTCTCTGTCGCTGTTATCAAAAAAAAGTTTCTTTTTATTTCTTACCTTTAGTATTATCAGTAGCAGCAACACGAGGTAAATCAGGTAATTACTATTTAACAGAAGTGGAGTATTTTAAGATCAGATCTCGTTATCAATTAATTTCTCCTCTAAACGCAATCTTTCGCAGTTCTAAATCTTTTATTACTATCACAATTCATTTACTATTAGATCAACTCGGTTTATGGCAATTTATTGAGGCTTATCGACATGGACGTACCCGTTAGCGTTATTATTCCTTGTTATTGCTGTGGTGCAACAATTAAACGAACTCTGGAATCAGTGGCTCATCAAACCTACCGTCCGTCTGAAGTTTTATTAGTCGAAGATGGTAGTCCAGATGACACTTTAACTGTTCTTAAAAGCCTAGAAGAGCAATATCCTAAAAACTGGTTAAAGATTATTTCTTTAGACCAAAATCAGGGAGTCTCAAATGCACGAAACACAGGATGGGATCAAGCGACTCAGCCTTATATTGCTTTTCTTGATTCTGACGATATTTGGCATCCTCGCAAAATTGAATTACAATATCAATGGTTAGAGGAACATCCAGATGTGATGGGATGTGGACATCATTATGAAGTCGTCTATGACCAGAATATTCAATTTTCTAATTTAGATGCTCAGTTTAAATCTCGTCTGATTTCTACTCGTGAGATTTTACTTAGTTACCCTTTTCAAACTTCATCTTTGATGATGCGTCAAAAGTTGCCTTACAGATTTGATAGAAATCGGCAGTATTGCGAAGATTATTACCTGTTGATTAATGTGATTTTAGACAAACTTTCTATTGCCTATTTAGATATTTCTGCTCTTTTTTATGATGATTTAACCATTGGACTAAGCGCTAACAGATGGAGGATGAGAGTTGAACAACTCAAAATTTATTGGCAGTTATGGCGGGAAGGAAAAACTAGCCTGTTAATGTATCTTGTATCTAGTAGCTATTCTCTGACTAAGTTTGTTTCCTATCTGTTACTGCCAAAAGTTCATTTCTGGCTGAAAAGTACTTTAATGAAATATCAATAACTTAGTACTTATGATTACCAAATCCCTTTATTTTTATCGTCAGGAAAATCTATATGTCCAAATTTTTAATTGTCACTGAACATTTTCTGCCTACAGTTGGTGGAGGGATCCGCTATATGGTTGCTTTAGTGGATTATTTTCGCAAATGTGGGCATACAGTTGATGTGCTTACAGTTGGTAAAACATGGCGTACTAGCTATGAAGTGGGTGAAGGCGGTACAATTATACGTTTGGGTGAACATCTAAAATTTGATTCTGGCCGTCTCTCAGCAAGCGTTTTGCCCTTTATGCTGGGCAATCTGGCTAGCTACGATCTGGTTCACTGGAATGCCCCCAATCCTTTAGGAGAACTGGGCTTTGCCGTCTCTCGTCTCTTGGGACAGCGTCCATCACGATCTGTTTGTTTCTACCACGGCGAGGTGGTGCAGGATAAACCCTTGAGTCACCTGTACAATAACTGGTTGCTATCTACCCATTTTGGGAAATGCGATCGCTTACTGGTTTCTTCTCCCAATTTTGCCCAGACATCCCCTTTGTTGGAGAAATATCAGCATAAGATCAAAGTGATCCCTTTTGGCATTGATACTGAAAAATACTCTCCTGCTCCTGATTGGAATCCAGAAGCCGTGTTTAATAAAGATCAAGATACTCCACTTCGTTTTATTTTTGTAGGCAGACTGGTTGAACATAAGGGCATTTTTTTATTGCTAGAAGCATTACAGCAGGTTTCAGGAACGCTGGATGTTGTAGGAACTGGACCGTCTGATCTAGCGGCTAGGGAGTTTGTCTCTAATAATGGTTTGTCTGAGCGAGTGACGTTTCATGGGGAAGTTACCCAAAATATCACTTCTCTTTATAGAAGCGCTGATGTGGTCGTACTGCCTTCAACGACTCGGAGTGAAAGTTTCGGGTATGTTTTGATTGAAGGAATGGCATCTGGTCTAGCAGCTATTTCAACAGAACTAGGTACCGGCACCTCTTTTGCAAATCTTCACCAGGAGACTGGTTTAGTCATCTCTCCTGGGCAGAGTGCTACCCTAGTCGAAAGCATGACTTATCTTGACCAACACCGCACTGAATTAGCTCAGATGAAGCACAAAGCTCGCAAGCGTGCTGTTGATTGCTTTACCAAAGAAATTATGCTGGATCAAACAAAGACCCTATTTAAGGAACTTGGTGTCTGGGATTGATAAGAAGAGCGTTATACTTACAAGCAATCAAAGAAAAAAATTTAACTCCCTAGATTAATGAAATTAAAACAATTACTGGAAAGTTTATATCGCTCGCCCTTTGGTAATTTAATGTCTGCGATCGCCAGAGGAATTACCTGGTGGAAACAACCTTTTATGATTTATGGGTTTAAAGATCCTGCGTCGTCCCAGTTTCATAAATACACTCGCCTTAGTGATTCAGTTGTTATCTTAAGTCAAGATAAACTCGCTATTGCTGATCATGTGTGGGTGTGGCATTATTCTATTTTGGATGCCACGGAAGGATTAACCATTGAAGAAGGGTGTCAAATTGGTGCGTGGGTGGGAATCTTTACTCACGGTAGTCAAGTGGCAATTAGATTATATGGTCGGGAATATGTTAACGTTCCCAATCAAGAAAGAGTCGGCTATACAAGGGGTTCAGTTAAAATTGGAGCTTATTCTTTTGTTGGTGCAGGGGCAATTATTTTACCGAATGTTACCATTGGGAAAGGCTGCATTATTGCAGCAGGAAGTGTGGTTCATAAAGATATTCCTGACTGTTCTATTGCTCAAGGCAATCCTGCTAGAATTATTGGTTCAACGAAAAAGTTAGATCGAGAATTCTTAGAAAATGAAGCTATTCAGAAAACCTATTATGATCCTGATATATTGGCAGAGATGCAACAAGAAATGTTAGCAAAAACTCCCCAGACGAAATAAAGCATCTGAGGAGTAAGGTTATTTTTATTTTAGAGTAAGCCTATCTTTTCATATCTTTAGCCATTTTACGGAACATATCTAGTCTACTATCCGAAGAACGTCGGGGGGTAGTCTCTGAGGGTACTTCAGCTATTTTCTCTTCAGTCTGGGGTGAAGCAGTTGCTTGTGCGCTACCATTCATGGTCGCTTTTTCCATTGAGGAAACTTGTCTGACAACTTCTACCCCTTCTCCTTTTAAGGTTTTGGGAAAACTACGTCTGATGGTGTTGGGTTTGCGCATAAATTCGATATTACCCAAGGTTTTAGCATCATCTGGTTCTAAGAAATAAGACCCTTGGTTGCTATTTCCATTGTTTTCAGCAGATTGGTTGTCGGGTTCACCGACATACTTGGTTTTTCCTCCGAAGAGTCCAAAAAGTCCAGCCATTTTAGTGTCTCCTAGTTGATTATTAAAAGAGTTATTTCGCTTTATTAAATTATATCAAGAAATCTTTAAAAAAGGAATAGATTTTTCTAAATGTGATAGGGCAGGAGGCTCCTTCAAAGTTTGGTCACATCTAACGTCGTCAAGTGATGATAAGCGCTACTGATATATCCTTTTCCTCGGAGAAAGCCCGTATTTGCCCCAGGACAGATATAAGCTAAGGTATCTGGTGTAAAACGACTTTGTAATTGTGTCACACTTTGAAGTTGCTTAGGCCAATGAAAGGTTTTGTCTAAGCGCACAGGGACAGGAATCCCTTGTTGGTTGGGTAAAAGATGTCGTCCTGTAAATAGTACCCCTTGATGGGCTTGCCAATAGACGCAACAAGCGCCAGGAGAATGGCCAGGCATCCAAATTGCAGTTACACTGGGATTAAGGTCAAATGTTTGCTCAAAAGAAGTAACAGAAACGTCTGGTAAGAGATAAGCTTCTTGTTCTTGGATCAGAACCTGACAGTTAAAGGCTGTTTGTAGGGTTTTAACCCCCGTAGTAATGCCACCTCGATGGGTGATCACTAACCATTGGATTCCCCCTTGTTGTTGTAAAAAATCTTGATAGTAAGCGCTTTCAGTTGAAGGACAGTCAACCAAAATGTTACAACTTTTTTCTCTCAGTAAATAGGCAGTGCCACCCAGTGTTCTACGATTAGGGGGAAAAGCAAATAAATTTGGTAGGATCTCTTTAGGGGGTTTAAAGGATTTTGTTGGAAATTCAGCCATAAGAAAATAATTGTGGCGTAACGCTCAATAAAACTACATATCCTATTGGCGATAAATTATGTCTTCTCTAGTATTATTGATCATTTTAGGCTTAATAACTTACTTTCTCGTAAAACGCAGCGCTGCTTCTCTGACGCAAACACCCATTTGGCAGCTTTGGGTCGTTATGATGACTCCTGCCTTTATTTGGACAGGATGGGTACTCATTTATGGAGAAGATAAGCAAATGCCTGTCCTTTTGATG